>JAGNTT010000183.1 GCA_017987425.1 Candidatus Omnitrophota bacterium | reverse complement strand
AGCGGCAGCCCCTGCTCTTTCGCCATCTTGATCGAAAGCGCGTGAAAACCCGTCATATAAGAAGAACAGCACAATTCCCTTCCGCAGACGCCGTAACCGCCGATGATCTTGGCCTTGTCGCGCACGCCGATCTGTTTGAGTTCGATCCGCATGCGGAAAATCCGCGCCAGGTCTTTGACCAGGTTACGAAAATCCACCCTGCCTTCGGACGCAAAAAAGAAAACAATCTTGGAATTATCAAACGAATATTCGCCTTTGACGATGCGCATATCGAGCTTCTGTTCTGAAATCTTGCGCATGCAGGTGTTGACCGCATCCATCGCCTTCTGACGGTTATTTTCGATCTGTTTGAGATCGCCGTCGGTGGCGGTCCGAATAACGCGCCCCACCGCGGCCGCGGTCTTGCCCGTGCACACTTTGTCGGGATCGGAAATGATGCGGCCGAACTCGCTGCTGCGTTCATACTCCATGACCACGATATCGTCACGGCGGACCATCGTATCGCCCAAATCAAACGGTTCCACGCTTCTGTACTCGCCAATCTGAATCTGCGCTATTTTGCCCATACCAGCTCCTTTATCACACTTAACGACATCTTGACGTTAAGATTGTCTTTCACCAAACGGATGGCCTTGGTTATTTCACCGATGATGCGGTTGACATCCTCGAATGAAAATCCCGATACCAGCGAGCGTAAGTCCCGCACGCGGTCGCGGTTGGCCAGCCATTTCTCTCCGGCGCCCGACTTGAACAGCATCATGTCCCTGAAAAAACTCAGCAGGACTTTGAGCACCGTTTGTGTTTCTTCCTTATCCGAAAGGACTTTTCGCAAGAACTCCTCGGAATCTCTCTTCATGACCATCTCATCGATGATCTTGTTTTTCTTCGCACTGAATTTGGCTTCGTAAAGACCTTTGGCCCTGGATAGGCTCCCTTCCGCGAAAAAAGCCAGCGCATGTGCGGAGACTTCATCGAGCGACAGCTCGGTCATCAATTCTTTCGTCAATGCCGTCTGCGATTTCGGAAAGAAATGCACGGTCTGGCATCTGGACTTGATGGTGTCCAGGCACAATTCCGGAACCGATGTCGTCAAAATCATGAGCGTCTGCGAGTTTGGTTCCTCCAGCGTCTTTAAAAGCGCGTTGGCCGCTTCCTTGGTCAGTCGTTCGGCATTGCGGATCACAAACACTTTCCATTTGGCCTCGAAGGCGCGCAGGCCGCTGCGCTGGATGAACGAACGCACTTCTTCAATTTTTATCGTCTCTCCCACCCCGGCATTTAGGACAACGATATCCGGATGGTTGCCCGCACTAATTTTACGGCAACCGCCGCATTCTCCGCAGAAATATTTTTCCGAAACAGCTTCGCAATTGAGCAACTGAGCCAGCGCGAGGGCCGTCTTTGTTTTGCCTGATTCGAGCGGACCGGTAAACAAATACGCGTGTGCCAGCCGGTCCTGCGAGGCGATCCGCCCAAAACGCTTCAATATATCTTCATTCAATGACATCTAACCTTCCTCGACAACGGAAACAATGATCCACGTCAGCATGAGAAGGGCAATGAGCGCGTTGGCAAAGACCGGAATATACGTCATGCCTTTCCAAAAAATTTGCCGCTGCAGAAACCAGAATAAAACGTTTAAAGCGGGCAGATAAAATAGCCCGTACTTTTCTTTTGTGGTCCACAGATATTTCCAAGGAAAGACTTCCTTGAATGTCACCCTGCCCACGCTATTAATCGTAGGGATGAATGCCGGCACCATCCGGCAATATTCTTCATATTGTTTGCCGAATGCGGCCTGCAAAAATTTTTGTTCCTTGCGGATCTCAACGACAAAACGCAAATAGAAGACCGCCGAAAAGATAGCGATCGTCCATAAAGGAAACAGCGGAAATATAAAACCGACGCCGGCCAGAAACGTCCCGAGATACATGGGATTACGGACCAGTTTATACGGGCCGCCGGTGACGAGCGCGCTGCTTTGCTGCGAAACGGCTTTTTTATAACCTCTGGCGCTCATGCGCAGAAGCGCTCCCAGGATCACGAATATAAATCCGATAACCGCGCAGACATTGCGGACGGATTCATCCTCCACATAAAGGCTTGGGAACATGATCGCTATGACGGCTGTGAAGACCATGAACGAGCCGATCACAACAGCGTCGACCTGAACACGTGGTTTGGCCATAATTATAAAATCCCTTCTATGTATTCCTGCACGCGCTTAAAAATTTCTTCTTTGGGCGCGTCCACTTTAATGACTTTGATGCGCTGAGGTTCTTTAACCGCAAGATCCAGATAACCGCGCCGCACGCATTCATGATATTCGATTGACCGCAATTCGATGCGGTCCTTCTGCGCGTTCGTACGCGACAATCCTTCTTTGGTATCAATATCAAAAAGCAATGTAAGATCCGGCTTGATCCCTCCGGTCGCGAATAATCCCAATTCCTTAATGAATCCGATGTCCATCCCGTGTCCGAATCCCTGGTACACAAGGGTCGAGTCTAGGAACCGGTCGCAAATAATGATTTTGCCGGCTTTGAGGGCCGGCGCGATCGTTTCTTTCACAACCTGAGCGCGGGCCGCCATGTACAAAAGCGTTTCACATTCATTGCTCATCGCCTCATTCTTGACATCGAGCAAAAGATTGCGGATGGCCTCGCTGATCTTGACACCGCCGGGCTCGCGCAATTGAATGACGTCTTTGCCCCGTCCCTTCAAATACTCATAAATCAGGGCCGACTGCGTGCTTTTGCCCGAACCTTCGGAGCCTTCGAGAGTGATGAATTTTCCAGCCATATCAACTTTCTGGTGATCAGTGCTCAGGGGTCAGTGGTCAAAAATTGTACTGATCACTGAACCCTGATCCCTGACCACTTAAATAAACCGCCACATCTGTCCATTCTTCGTATCTTCCACCGCGATGCCTTTATGTTTCAAAAGATCGCGCAATTCATCCGAACGTTTGAAATCTTTGTTCGCCCGCGACTGCTTGCGTTCTTCCAGAAGTCCTTCCAGTTCCGGCGTCAGCTGAACTTCTTTTTCCTTCGTAAACAAACCGAACATGCCGGAAGCAATGTGTTCGAGCGCATCGACGGCGGTAAAAATAATTCCCTCATAATCATCATGACGCTTGCCCGCGTCAATGAATTTATGCGTGTCGCTGATCAAATCAAAAAGAACCGCCAGTGCCTTGGGCGTGTTGAAATCATCGTCCATCGCGTCGATAAATTCTTTCTTGGCCTTCTCCACAAAATCCACATCTTTGGTCGTTTGATAAAGGCTCTTGTCCTTGATGATCCCGTAGGCCTTCCAGAATAAAATATCGAACTTATCGAGCGCCTTTTTCGCGTCCTGGACTTTCTCCTCGTTAAAATCGATCGCGCTGGCGTAATGCGAAAATAAAAAGAACAGCTTAAGCGTATCAACCCCGTATTTGGCGGCGGCATCTTTAACCGTGATGAAATTGCCGAGAGATTTCGACATCTTCTGGCCGTTGATGGTCAGAAGGCCGTGGTGGATCCAGTACTTGGCGAATGTTTTTCCGGTCAATCCCTCGGACTGCGCGAGCTCATTTTCATGGTGCGGAAAAATAAGATCGCGGCCGCCGGCGTGGATGTCGAGCGTCTGGGTCTTCAAATGCTTCATGCTCATGCAGGAACATTCGATGTGCCACCCGGGACGTCCCCCGCCCCACGGGCTGTCCC
>JAGNTT010000182.1 GCA_017987425.1 Candidatus Omnitrophota bacterium | reverse complement strand
CTCCAGCACCCGGTCAAGATATGCGACTCCTGCGGCATCATAACGATTGGGATTCTTTTCGACCAATCCGTGATGAAAGGGCACACGGACCGAATTGAATCCCGCCTCGGCGATCTGTTTAAAATCGCTTTCTCTGATAAATGCGTTCAGAAAACCGTGTTCAAACTCGGCCAGCGCCTTTTTACCGAGCGCTTTGGCAAATTCTTTCTTAAAGCGGGCAACCGCCAGATTGGGAGCATGGAGAATGTATCCCTCCATCATGAGCCAGCCGCCGGTGTTCACGCCTCGCATGTACACCGCGCGTCCTTCCGCAGAAACGATCTTTCCTTTCTCAACGTGAAAGAACTGCTTCATAACCAGCCTCCCTTTTTAAGAAATGACTGGATGGCGCTCAGAAATTTGTCTTTGGATTCTATGTGTGCGTCATTATGTCCGCCGGTCAGTTCCGCAAATTCTTTGGGCTCGGCCGCCGCATCAAAAAGTTTCCGGCCCATATAAAAAGGTACAACCGTGTCTTCAGTGCTGTGCATGAACAACTTTGGAATGGACATCTTGCCGACCTTCTGAGCCGAATTGAATTTCACGTTCATAAAAAATGTGGGAATAAACGGATAAAGCCGGCGCGCCATCGCAGGCGCTGAAGGAAATGAGGAATCGATGATGAGACCGTCCACATTGCTGCGTCGCGTTGCCACGTCGATCGCTACCGCTCCGCCGAGCGACCCGCCGTAAATAATAACGGGAATATCTTTCAAATCCGGCCGTCCTTTTAAATAATCGAACGCCGCGCGGCCGTCACGGTAAACGCCTTCTTCGGAAGGCGTCCCTTCGCTGCGGCCGTAGCCGCGGTAATCGACGATGAACGTGTTGACGCCAAGTTCATGAAAGAACCTCAATTTCATCAGGCGGTCGCTGATGTTGCCCGCATTTCCGTGAAAGAAAAGGAGCGTACACTTGGCCTTCGGATTCTTCACAAGCCAGCCGTTTATTTTCACACCGTCTTCGGTGGTCACCGTAATGTCTTCGAAAGGAAGGTTAAATCTGTCCGGCGTCAGTTCAATGAGACGGGAAGGATAAAAGATGCTGGTTTTTTCCAGATATCTGACCAGCGCGTAAAAGAAAACAATTATAAATAGAATCGTGAGAACGATTTTCATGAAGCAGTGGCACCTTCAGTTACCCGGTTCAGCCGTTCCTCGGCGTTGCGGGGCAAGCGCCAGCATGAGCCTGATCCCTTTAAGGATTTCTTCGACGGGACACGGCTTGACCAGATAATGGTCGGCCTGCATCTCCATTCCCCGTTCCATGTCTTTCACATCACCCAGAGCCGAAACAATTATGACGGGGATCCATTTTCCGCCAGGAGGGTTCTCCCGCAGTTTTTTGAGAACTGCAAATCCATCCAGCTTGGGCATCGTCAAATCCAGAACAAGAATGTCCGGCAAATCGGTAACGATTCTCTCCCAGGCTGCTTCGCCGTCGGGAGCGGTAATAACATCAAATCCCGCCGCCGCTATTTTCTTGGCCATGAGCTCAAGAACATCCTGTTCGTCATCGGCGAGCAGAATTTTGATTTTATCCGCAGGTTGCATAATTTCTCTATCGTGCCGATGAATAATTTTTCAAATCGTACTGAATCTCTTTGGACGGCATGGTGATCTTGTCGATCTTGACGTCACCTTTGGTAAAAAACTGCAGCGCCAGCGTGTCGTGATAATCGGAGAAGACGACGACGCGCCGGATGCCGGCGGTCACAACCGCTTTAGCGCATGTGGTGCACGGCATATTGGTGACATAGGCGGTGGCTCCATCGACGGCATGACCCCGTCTGGCTGCCTGGATGAGGGCGTTCATCTCAGCATGCACGGTGCGCACGCAGTGGTTATCGACAATCATGCATCCCACTTGATCGCAATGATCATCACCCGGGATCGAGCCGTTATAGCCGGTCGCGATGACGTTCTTATTTTTAACAAGCACACAGCCGCAATGCATACGCGGACAAGTGGCACGCTCGGAGGCGAGCATGGCAAGCTTCATAAAATATTCATCCCATTCGGGTCGTTTCATGATATTCCTACCTTCATTGGCATTAGTGAGGCCTGTATATTACCAAAGATTTGACCGATTGAAAACTTTAAAACCGGGCCGTTTTCCCCGACGGTTAAAGCTGGGCCTTCCAGCATACATCTTTGACTTTCTTGGCCTGATTGACCGCGCGGGCCAAAACAAACAGATAGTCCGAAAGACGGTTGAGATACACAATCACAAGCGCGTCCACGGGCTCTTTTTTGGACAACGCCACCACCTCCCGCTCTGCCCGGCGGCAGACACAGCGCGCCACATGACATTCGGACGCCAGGGACGATCCGCCCGGGAGAATAAACGATTTTAACTCCGGAAGTTTGGACGACATCGCATCGATCTCCTGCTCGAGAAATATAACATCCTCATTCTGCAGTTCCGGCAGCTTCATCTGCGAACCCTCAGGATCTTTCGCCAACAGCGAGCCGACGACAAATAAGCGGTCCTGAACCCGGCTCAGGGCTTTGCGGCGCCGCAAAGACACCGGAAGTTTTGATGCAATCAACCCGATCCACGAGTTAAGCTCATCGACGGTTCCATAACAGCCGATGCGAAGGTCGTGCTTCGATACACGTCTTCCACCGATGAGCCCAGTTTCACCCTGATCGCCTTTTTTGGTATAAATTTTCATCGGATCATTCCGGAAATGGCTTCCAGACCTTTCTTCATCTGATCGTTTTTGGGCAGCAGACTCAAAACAATAAAACCCTCCTCCTGAAAATCAAAGAAATAACCGGGATGAACCAGCACGTGTTTCTTGGTCAGCAGATCGATAATCCATTCTTCCTCGTCGGCAATGGAAGATATCTGAAGAACCGCATACCACCCGCCACGGCTTGGAAGGAACTCACCATTGTGTCGCAGACAGAATTCCCTGACCAAATCGTGATTACAACGGACGCGTTCAAGAATGCCGCTCTGTATGTTGTTGCGGCAGGACAGCCAAGGACCAAGCGCGTTCTGCACCGGCGTATTCACAGAGAGAAATGTATCAGCAATAATATCCAGCCGCGTCAGGGCTTCGTCAATATAATCATTCGGTCCGCTTGCGGTGACCCAGGAAAGTTTCATTTGCGGAAGACCGAGCGTTTTGGACAGACCGCTCAAAACAAATGTCGGCACTTTCGCATTGTTCACCAAACTCACTCCCTGTCGGTCGGCCGGATCCAAACGATAATCAAAAAAGACCTCATCGCTAATGAGCGCAAGATTATGGCGGAGACATAAACGATTCAGCTCATCGAGCTCTTCCGCGCTGATGTAGGATCCCGTCGGGTTATTGGGATTCACGAGCACAATGACGCGCGTAGTTGGATCGATCGCTTCTTCCAGCGCGCGCATATCGATACTCCATCGGTCATTCTCAAAGATAAGCGGATAAAAATCATAGACCGCGTCAGCTAATTCGATCAGATATTGGAACAGCGGATAGCTGGGCCGGGCGATCAGGACTTTCTCACCGGGATTAAGAAGGAGCCGGAAAAGAAATGTGTAAGCCTCCGATGTGCTCGAGGTAAGAACGACCGACTGCGGATCCACCTTTTTGCCTTGCCCGCCATGATAATCGGCAATCACCCGTCGTGCGGAGAACATTCCTTTGGATTCAGGAGAATAAAGAAGGTTGTCTGGATTTTCAAAAGCCTGCAAAAGACTTTTAGGATAGT
>JAGNTT010000181.1 GCA_017987425.1 Candidatus Omnitrophota bacterium | reverse complement strand
CGCCATTGAACAGCGTTTGTGCTGGCTTGATCTGGTCTAAAACCCGTTGGGCGCCTAAACTCTGCGTTGACACCAGCGACGGCTTTGGTTATAATACGCCCTTTGATTGAAACTTAATAGTTGCTCGTTGTTCGTCGTTTGTTGATCGTGGACGTCTACGGAACAACGATCAACGATTTCCGAACAACGATATGGAAACTTAATATGCCCAAAACAATGTTTGAAAAAATCTGGAATGATCATCTGGTGCGTGAATCGCAAGGGGATACGGCGATCATCTACATCGACCGCCATTTGATCCATGAGGTCACAAGCCCGCAGGCGTTCGACGGTCTGCGCACAACCAAACGCAAGGTGAGAGCGGCTTCCAAGACTTTCGCCACCATGGACCACAACGTTTCAACCCGCACCAAAGACATCAACAAGGTCGAGGCGACTTCCCGCACCCAGATGGATAAATTGACTTCCAACTGCAAAGAATTCGGCGTAACCGTTTATGATTTCACCCACAAAGACCAGGGCATCGTGCATGCCATCGGTCCGGAACTGGGGATCACTCTTCCCGGCATGACCATCGTCTGCGGGGATTCTCACACCGCCACCCACGGCGCCTTCGGCGCTCTGGCATTCGGCATCGGAACTTCCGAAGTCGAACACGTGCTGGCAACTCAAACACTTCAGCAAAACGTTTCCAAAACAATGCTTATCAATATCGACGGAAAGCTGGGCTTCGGCGTCACTTCCAAAGATATCATCCTTTATATCATCGGCCTGATCGGAACGGCCGGGGCCACCGGTTATGTCATGGAATACGCCGGCAGCGCGATTCGTGCTTTATCTATGGAAGCGCGTATGACGGTCTGCAACATGTCGATCGAAGCGGGCGGACGCGCCGGCATGATCGCTCCCGATGAAACCACATTTGCCTACATCAAAGGCCGCGACTTTGCGCCCAAAGGGGAGCTCTGGGACAAGGCCGTTGCCTACTGGAAAACTTTACCGTCGGATAAAGGTGCCAAATTCGATCTTGTCATCGACATTCAAGCGGAAGACATAAAGCCGCAGGTGACGTGGGGAACATCACCGGGACAGGTGACATCCATTGACGGTGTTGTCCCTGATCCGGAAACCATCAAAGATCCTGTCGAACGCGGGGCCGCACGCAATGCGTTAATTTACATGGATCTCAAGCCGGGCACAAAGATTGAAGACATTAAAATCGATAAGGTATTTATCGGCTCATGCACCAACGGCCGCATTGAAGACTTGCGCAACGCCGCCGCCATTTTAAAAGGACAGAAAGTGGCAGCCGGTGTTGAGGCGATCGTTGTTCCTGCTTCCGGGCGCATTCGTGAACAAGCGGAGAAGGAAGGTCTTGATAAAATTTTTACAGCCGCCGGATTGGAATGGCGTTTTGCCGGATGCTCAATGTGTCTGGGGATGAATGACGATCAGCTTTCAAAAGGGGAACGCTGCGCCTCATCCAGCAACCGCAATTTCGAAGGACGCCAGGGACCGGGCGGACGTACTCATCTGATGGGGCCTGAAATGGCAGCTGTTGCCGCCATTACGGGAAAGATTACCGACGTAAGAAAGTATTTGAAAACGTAAGGAGAGAAGAAGGACGTTAGACGTTAGACGTTGGAAGAAATTTACCATCTTTCTAGAGAACCGCAGGTGAAAGATCTTTTATCGGCCTTCTTGACTGGACAAAATTATGGAACCTTTTATCCGACACACCGGTATAGCCGCACCCCTTGACCGTGCCAATGTGGATACGGACGCGATCGTACCCAAACAATTTTTGCGCAAGATCGACCGTGTCGGCTTCGGCAAACATTTATTTCATGAGTGGCGTTTTTCGGATTATCAGGGAACAACAGAAAATCCGGATTTCATTTTGAATAAATCACCTTACCGCAATGCCACCGTTTTGCTGGCGCGCGATAATTTCGGCTGCGGATCAAGCCGCGAGCATGCGCCGTGGGCATTGTCCGATTACGGGTTTAAAGTGATCATCGCTCCCAGCTTCGCCGACATTTTTTACAACAATTGCGTCAAGAACGGCATGCTCCTGGTTCCTTTGAAATCGAACCAGGTCGATCAGTTATTCAATTTTGTGGAAACCACCGAAGGAGCTCAAATCTCGGCGGAACTCGAAACGCAGACCATCACAACGATCGGTCAGTCGTTCAAGTTTGAGATCAATCCTTTCGCCAAAGAGTGCCTGCTCAAAGGTCTTGACCAGATCGGCTGGACCTTGCAGTTCGATCAGAAGATCAAAGAATACGAAGAAAAAAACAAACAGACAAAACCCTGGCTTTAAAATCTCCCTATGTCCTCATCGACATGCATCGTCAGAGCAGTTGAGCCGTTTTTGTATGTGATGATCATTGGGCTGTTTGTTTTTGCCGTCTCAAAAATTTCCAAACGAAACATCAAAATGTACCAAGAGACGCTCGACCGTCAGAAAGAAATGATGGAGCGTCAAAAAGAGTCCGTTCAACTTTTGCGGGAAATCCGCGATCTTCTAAAGAAATAAAATTATGACCGAGAAATCTATCAGAAAATTTTCATCCATTGTTGTCGACGGTGCCGACCGCGCGCCGTCTCGGGGAATGCTTCGTGCCGTGGGTTTCAAAGATGCGGACTTTAAGAAACCGCAGATCGGCATTGCCTCCACATGGTCGATGGTCACTCCGTGCAACATGCACATTGATGAACTGGCCAGACACGCGGCCAAAGGTGTGGATGCTGCCGGAGGCAAGGCGGTCATTTTTAACACGATCACTATTTCCGACGGTATTTCCATGGGCAGCGAAGGGATGAAGTATTCATTGGTGTCCCGCGAAGTTATTGCCGATTCAGTGGAAACCGTTGTCGGCTGTCAGGGGTTCGACGGATTTGTGGCTGTCGGCGGATGCGACAAAAATATGCCCGGCTGTGTGATCGCTATGGCCCGGCTCAACAGACCTTCGTTATTTGTTTACGGAGGGACGATTTTGCCCGGCTGTTATGGAAAAGATAAAAAGGTCGTCGACCTTGTTTCTATCTTCGAAGCTGTGGGCGCGCATGCCAATCATAAAATTACAGACAAAGAATTAAAAGCTGTTGAGTCTTGCTCAATTCCCGGACCCGGTTCCTGCGGCGGGATGTATACGGCCAATACCATGGCATCCGCCATTGAGGCTTTGGGTTTAAGTCTTCCGGATTCGTCTGCACAGACCGCTGTTTCCATTGAGAAGCAGAAAGATTGTGTGAATGCCGGCAAGGCGGTTTTGAATCTTCTTAAGAAAAATATCCGTCCGCTCGACATTATGACCAAGAAAGCGTTCGAGAACGCGATCACCGTCGTTATTGCCTTGGGCGGTTCGACGAACGCGGTGCTTCATTTGATCGCCATGGCCCATGCCGCGAACGTGAAATTGACTCTCGATGATTTTACAGCCATCGGCAAACGAGTGCCTGTGTTGGCGGATCTGAAACCTTCCGGCCGATTTGTGATGGCGGAACTGGTCAACATCGGCGGTATTCTGCCTTTGATGAAAACTTTGCTTGATGCTGGCCTGCTTCATGGCGATTGCCTGACGGTCACCGGAAAAACATTGCGTGAGAATTTAAAAGGCGTGAAGCCATATCCCAAGAAGCAGGAGATCATCCGTCCTCTCGATAATCCGATTAAGAAAGAAAGCCACTTGGTTATCCTGTACGGCAATCTGGCTCCGGCGGGCGCGGTCGCGAAGATCAGCGGCAAGGAAGGTTTGAGTTTTAC
>JAGNTT010000180.1 GCA_017987425.1 Candidatus Omnitrophota bacterium | reverse complement strand
GCGAAACCATCTGCAATCTGGTGGTACGTGGTACGAAAAAGAATTTATTCATCTTAACCCCTAAACGTTTTCTCTTAACATCAACCTCTTTCCACGCATTACGTGATAAGTGGTATAGCAGCATTCCCGCTGATCGGTGGTACGTGGTACGACGTCTTACGTATCACGTATCACGTACCACTGATACGCGTTTCATACGCTATACCACTTGCTACAACTTAACAGCCAACTCAATGGCCGCAGACATCGAAGACGAATCGGCTTTATTTTTACCGGCGATGTCGAATGCCGTTCCGTGGGCGGGCGATGTGCGCACAAACGGCAGTCCGATTGTGAGATTGACCACAGAATCAAAGAAAAGTGTTTTCATGGCGATCAGGCCCTGGTCGTGATACATGCTGATGATCGCGTCAAATCCCCGGCGGCGTTCGGGTACAAACATGGTGTCTCCTGCCAGAGGCCCGGTGACATTGACTCCCGCTTTGCGTGCATCTTCAATGGCCGGAATGATACTTTTGATTTCTTCCTTGCCGATCTTTCCGCCTTCGCCGGCGTGAGGATTCAGACCGCACACGGCGATCCTGGGTTGCCTGATTTTAAACTGGCTTTTCAGCGATTGCTCGACCAGAAGGATCGAATCCAAAACCTTCCGCCGAGTGATGAGCTTTGGAACATCAGCGATGGGAACGTGCCGCGTTACAATGACTGTCTTTAGATTGTCAGTCACAAACATCATGTCGAATTTCTTCACCCCGAATGCATCAGCCAAGTATTCAGTGTGCCCCAAAAAACCGCGTTCAAACCGGCAGACGGATTCTTTCGAGAGCGGCGCGGTCACGAGGGCATCGATACTATTATTCTTAAGAAGCTCAATCGATGTGTTCAAGAATCCCAGGGCCATGGCACCGCTTTTAGCGGTCGGTTTACCCGCCGTATAATCCATGCGCCCGGATGTATCAACAACACAATATTCCGCATGCTTATATTTTCCGAAGGAATATTTTTTGAAGGAATATTCATCGCCGATGACGATGAATCGGACTTGTTTGGAAGGTTTTATTTTAGCCAGGGCTTTCACCGTGACTTCAGGACCGATGCCGGCCGGGTCGCCGAGCGTCACACCAACAACTTTAACTGCGGATTTCGACATATGCTTTCTTGCGCAGTTTTTCGATCCATGCGCCGAAACGGTCCTGGAATTTCTTCTCGAAGAGTTTGTTATAGATCGCGTCTTTCACGTCTTTGAGCGATTTTGTTTCGCGCGGTGATTTGCGGACGAACTTGAAGATATAAATCCCGTTCTCCACTTCAAAGGGATCGGAAAACGCATCTTCCGCCATGTTGAATACTTTTTCCTCAATTTCCGCTTTCAGCTGGCCTTCCTCGATGACACCGACGGACGGAAGGTCGGAATGCGCTTTGGCAAGTTCGGAAAATTCTTTCCCCTGCTTGAGCTGGTCGTTAACATCGGCGGCTTCCGCCCTAGCCGCATCGATCCCTTTATCGAATGAAATGAAGATGGAATCCAGATTCACGCGGGCCTTCTGGACGAAATCGTCTTTGTGCTCGTTGTAGTAATCGGTGACTTCCTGCGGATTGACGAATATTTTACTGCGGACCTCATTGTCGACCATGAACTTGGCCTTCATCTGGTCGCCGATGCGCTCGCGCACATCGCTGATGGTCATGCCCTGCTGTTCCATAATATTCTGAAAAACAAGTTCGGAAGGATAACGGGATTTGATCTCTTCGATTTTTTTGTCGATGCCGGCCTGCTTGACCTCAACATTTTTTTCCTTGGCGGCATCAAGGATCAATTTATCTTCGACAAGCTGGTTGATCCCTTTTTCTTCGTACTGCTTCATGATCTGGTCGACCTCGAAGGGGTCGTTGTTCTCGATGCGCAGCTGGCTGTACATGCTGGACATGTAGGCCTTCAAATCTTTGAGCGTGATCACCTCGTCATTGACAACCGCGATGATCTTCTCCCCGCCCGCGGCCATGGCCGGTACTACACTGGTAAAGCTTATGGCAATCGCCAGCATTGCGCCGACGAAGATTTTATTTAGCATCCCGGGACTCCTCATGTTTTCGCCCTTTTCCCGGATTTCTCAATGAAAGCGGCGAAATCATCGCTAACACTGAGCACTTAATTGTGCAGAAAGAAATCCGGGATTACCTCGGCAGTCGCGATTAAACCTCTCCGAGGTTTAATCGGCCGACCCGGGCTTAGAGGCCCGGGCGGATTTTGCACTGCAAAATCCGGGTTTGATCTTTCTCTTTAAATGATCGATCGATTGTTTAAGCAGACGGCAGTAAAGATCAAAACCTATCGTTGAAATAAAACCGTGCTGCTGCTGACCCAGCAGGTTTCCGGCGCCGCGGATCTGTAAATCTTCAAAAGCGATCTGAAAACCGGCGCCAAGATCGCTGTGCTTCTCAATGGCTTCCAGACGCTTGCGGGCCACGTCGGACACTCTGTACTCCGGCGGAACCACAAAATACGCGTAAGCCTTCACATCCATACGTCCCACCCGCCCGCGCAGCTGATGAAGTTCCGACAGACCGAAACGGTCCGCGCGGTTGATGATCAGCGTGTTCGCGTTGGGAATATCGATTCCGGACTCAATGATCGACGTGCAGACCAATATATCGACTTCGCCTTTGAGGAATTGTAGCATAATTTCTTCCAAAAGTTTACCAGGCATTTGACCGTGTGCGACCGCAATCCGCGCGTCTTTGACGAGACGTTTGATGATGTTGCCGATCTGGTCAATGTCCTCAATACGGTTGTGGAGAAAGAACACCTGTCCCTTGCGCTTGAGCTCTCGTTCAATAGCGTCCTTGATTAGTTTTTCATCGAAATGTATGACATGGGTGGAGACCGGGATACGGTTCTGCGGCGGGGTCGAGATGACCGACATATCGCGCGCGCCGGCCAGCGCCATATAAAGAGTACGCGGAATAGGCGTCGCGGTGAGCGTCAGCACGTGCACCAGCAGTCGGTAATTTTTGAGCCGCTCCTTGGATTTGACGCCGAAGCGCTGTTCCTCGTCGATGACAACGAGGGCCAGGTCCTTGAACCGGATGTCTTTGGACAAAAGACGGTGCGTTCCGACAACCACATCGACTTTGCCCTCGGCGACTTCTCTGACTATCTTTGTCTGCTCTGACTTGGTGCGGAAGCGGCTGAGCATTGCCACCCTCACCGGAAAATCCTTCACCCGTTTGCTGAAATTATAATAATGCTGTTCGGCCAGAATGGTCGTCGGAACAAGAACCGCGACCTGTTTATTATCCATGACGGCCTTGAAAATAGCGCGCAGCGCGACTTCTGTTTTTCCGTAGCCGACGTCCCCGCATAAAAGCCTGTCCATAGGCTGCCCGGATTCCATGTCGGTCTTGACCTCGGCGGTCGCCTTCAACTGGTCGGGCGTTTCTTCAAATGGAAAACGCTTCTCAAAATCTTTCTGCCATTCCGTATCAGGCGAACATTTAAAACCGGTCAAACTCGTGCGCGCCGCCTGGACATGCAGAAGCTGGGCCGCGATGTCCTGCAGGCTTTTTTCGATCTTGCGGCGCGTCGCCTCCCATTCCTTATTCCCGAGTTTATAAAGCCGCGGCGCCTTCTGGGCAAAACTGACGTATTTCTGGACGAGATGAATGTCGTGACGCGGGACAAACAGCTTATCCCCGCCCTCATACTCAATGACCAGATGCGACTGGTCCTCTTCCTTGACTTTAAAATCCTTAACGCCCAGAAAACGTCCGATGCCGTGATGATTGTGAAC
>JAGNTT010000179.1:1555-3805 GCA_017987425.1 Candidatus Omnitrophota bacterium | reverse complement strand
CGCCCACCGATTATTCCGCAGGCATCGACGTGACTGAAGAAGAGGCGAAAGCCTATTTCATCACCCATCAGCAGGAATTTGCAACCGAGCCCGCGGTCAATGTCAAATATATCAGCCTCGAATATCCAGCTGACGCCAAGGACGAAGACAAACAGGCCATCAAAGATAAAACATATGCTATCAGTTCAAAACTTCAGGACGGAGAAAAACTGGAAGCTGTCGCCAAAGAAGCCAATCTTGAAATTAAAGAAAGCGGATTCTTCAGCATGAACCAGCCTAATCTCGCGCTTGGGTGGTCTTATGATACTCTGGAAAAAATATTCAACCTTAAGGACGGAGAAAGCACCGAGCCTATCGAGACTGCTTCCGGGTATCAATTCCTCACAATCAATGAACGCCGCGAAGGCAGTGTCCCGGATTTTGACACCACCAGATCCAAAGTGATCGAAGCAGTCAAAACAAGCAGGGCCATGGAAATCGCCAAGGAAAAAGCCGATCAATCTGTTCAAAAAATCAAGGAAGCCATGGCCGCCGCTCCCGACGCCGCTTTTGAATCAACAGCGGAAGCCCTGAACCTCAAAGTCCAGCAGACACCCATGTTTAACCGGGGGCAATATCTGCCCACCATCGGCCTTTCCAGAGAATTTCAGGATGCCGCTTACGATCTCACCGAGACGGACAAATTAAGTCTGGCGATTCCGACATCCAAAGGTTACTGCATTCTTTATCGTGATGGAGTGACTCCGGTTGAGGAAGCGGAATTTCAGAAAGCCAAAGACAAATATGGTTCTGCCGTAATCGATGAAAAAAGAAATCAGATGATCGTTAACTTCATGTCGGAAGCCCGTTTGCGCGCGGACGTCCAGAACAATCTACCCAAACAAGAAAGCAATGATCAGTAAAAGCCGAGGGATCAATAAAAACAAAAGCCCGGGTTATTGCCCGGGCTTTTTACTTCTCAAAAAGAAATCCTGATTACTTGAATTCCTCCATATACCGCTTCGGAAAACCGTATCCGACAGATTTAATCATCCCCCGTTCATCCACGAACAACACTTTGGGAATACCGGACACCTGATACTCCTGGCCAATCGAGCCGTTCGTATCCAGCACAACATCGAATGCATATTTAAAACGGTTTAAATAGTTGAGGACCGACTGTTTGTCTTCACCGACATTGACTAGAACGATCTCAACCTGGTTGGCGACAATTTCCGCGTACTCGTCATTGATTTCCTTTAATGTCACTCGGCAATGGGGACACCAGGTCGCCCAGAACATAATAACCGTCTTCTTGCCCGCTGTGCTGGCTTTAAAACTGAAATTTTTTCCCTTAGCCGTGGGCAGCGCAAAGTCACTGGCCGGCTTTCCCGCGAGACTTTCCTGAACGAAACCCGCATCTCCCATAGCCAGAACATGCGGAACCAAAACCGCAGTTAAAAGTCCGCACACAATTAAAACTTTTAAACCATTCATATCAACCCCTTCTTATGACGAAACAGAAGAATTAATCCAGTTCAAATAATCGGCGCTCCCCTGTACAATTGGAAGCGCAATAATTTCGGGTGTGTCATAACTGTGAAGTTCTTTAACCTTTGAAGACAGCCGGTCAAACAAATCCCGCCGGGTTTTAAGAACCAGCATGGTCTCACGGCTTTCATCAATTTTACCCTGCCACCAAAACAAAGACTTAATGCCGTCGACGATATTTGCGCAGGCAATAAGCTTCTCCCGCAAAAGGCCTTGAGCAATGGCACTCGCCTCGGCGTTATCTTTAGCAGTGACAAAGACGATGATATGTTCTTTGCTTTCCATAAGTCTTTATCCATTGAGAAGCAGACCGGAAATCATACGCCCCGCTTTTGCGCCGTCGCGGCGGTAGGAAAAATAACCGGGCGTACACACGGTGCAGACGCGGCTGTCAAAAATCTGATTCCGCTCAATTCCCAAAGAAATCAATTGATCACGGTTTGCCTTGATCAAATCCATAAAAAATTGTCCGTCCCTCTTAGTGACTGCGCCGGGAAAATGACTTTTGAATTCACTGCTGACTTCATAACAACAGGAACGGATCGACGGGCCGAAAGCGATTGAAAGGTTTTTATAATCACTTTTATACTTGTCGGCCATAACCTCATAAGTTCGCAATACAATTTCTTTCTGGGTACTTTTCCATCCGGCATGGACAACGCCCATCGCTTCATTCACTGGATCCCAAATAAATACAGGAAGACAGTCGGCCGTACGCAC
>JAGNTT010000179.1:0-1455 GCA_017987425.1 Candidatus Omnitrophota bacterium | reverse complement strand
CCCGCTTCTTCGATAACAACGGCGTTCACTTGTTCCTGCGCCTCGATCAAACGTTCATAATCTTCCTTTGGAAATTTAGCATCGATGGGCAGATAAACCGGAATACCATCGCGACCGGGCAGCTTGATGGCAAATTCAACCGGATCACGGCTGCCTTTTTTAGTTACGATGTTGCGCTCGTACTGCTCGGATATAAGGATCTGTTCAAGCAAATTTCCAAGCTGGATTTCCCCCCACGTACCGCGCGTCTTGACGTTGGTCAATACCTTTTTGAGATCCCCGACGCCGGATGCGAGAGTCTGCATCTCCCCAAGCCCCTGATGAACCTTTTCCAGACGATCGCTGACCTGTTTAAATGATTCACCCAGCCGTTTTTCAAGCGTCAAGTGAAGCTTTTCATCTACGGTCTGGCGCATCTGTTCCAATTTCTGCGTATTATCTTCCTGCAATGTTTTTAAACGGAACTCCACGACCTCTCTGATCTTCTCCAATTTTTGTTCATTAATCTGGGTCAATGTGGCCAGTTGTTTGGAAAAAGAATCCAGCTGGTTCTTATTCATCGTCGTCATTTCCGACATCTGCGCGATAACGGTCTTGTTAAAAGATGTGATAGTCGTCTGCAGTTCTTCCCGGAAATGCTGGATGGTCGAATGAAGCTCAGTGCGGTTACGGGCAATCTCTTCCTGCAGTGCACGCTGGGCGCGTTCGAGATTTTTATCCGCGTTCTCAAAATCTTTAGTGAAATCTTTCCCGGCCTCGGGTGATCTGCGCCAAAGCAGAACAGCAACAGCCACAAAAGTCAGGACCGATATAATAAGCGAAATGAGAGCCATAATGTTTCCTCTGTCATTGGAGTGTTCCAATTATAACTACGATTTAACCGTTGGGCAACCGAAACCTGACGTTCCGCACGGCCATTTTTTCCGTCGGTGATCAGGCGCCCCAATGGATCGTTCCTTCGCCGAAGCGGTCTTTGAGCGCATCGACCGCGCGGTGAACATTTTCCTTCTTTGTTTCCGCAGGGTCGGTAAAAAGCCATTCGGACACATAGGGATCCTCAAACTGAGACATACGAACGCCGATAAGCCGTATCTTCATTCCCCGCTTAAAAAATTCCCGAAACAGCCGGCGGCTTTCACCGTCGATCTCCTCGACAAAATTGGTGCGGCGCTCAAGCGTCTTGGCGCGGGTGAACGTCTGAAAATTCTCAAGCCTTACTTTGATTGATATCGTCTTTCCCTTTAATCCTTCCTTCCGCAGGCGGCGTGAAAGCTTTTGACTCAGAATAAACAAAACCCTGACCACTTTATCCGGATCCGGCTCGTCGATGTCAAATGTATGTTCGTGACTCACCGATCTTGCCTCATCCCGGGCGGAGACACTTCTCGGATCGATCCCCGAAGCAAGATCAAATAAATGAAGCCCGTGTTCTCCGAAAAGGTCAAAAGCCTGGAC
>JAGNTT010000034.1 GCA_017987425.1 Candidatus Omnitrophota bacterium | reverse complement strand
ACACCGTTCCTTTCGGGACAGGATGGAAGTTTGATCCGATCGGCGGCGAGGTCAAGGGCGGCCGCATTTACGGACGCGGGGCAAGCGATGACAAAGGCAATTGCGCGGTGGGTATGGAAGTGTTGCGATCCCTGGTGGAAGACGGTGTGAAGCTCAAGCGCGATATTGTTTTTGCCGCGACCGTCGACGAAGAGACTGGAAGTCACGCCGGTATCCGTCCGCTTTTGGAAGAGCGAGTTCTAAAGCCGAAGGTCGCGCTGATTACTGATTCAGAAGATTTCGATACAATCGTTGCTCAAAAGGGATTGTTTCATACACGCGTGCAGGTATTCGGAAGAAAAGCGCACGGGGCCTACAATTGGCTTGGTGTGAGCGCGATTGAAATTTCAGCGCGCATCATCGACCGTCTCAAAAAACACAAATTTAAATGCCGCAAACATCCGCTGCTCGTTCCGCCCACAGTCAACATCGGAACGATCAAGGGCGGCGACAAGGTCAATATGGTGGCGGACTTCTGCGAATTTTCCGTGGATATCCGTTATCTTCCCGACATGACGGCCGACGGCGTCCTGAAACAGATGAAAGAAATCATCGAAAAGGAAACGAAGAACTATAAGGTCATCATCGATGACAGCCAGCTGCCGTATGAGATTGATGCCAAACATCCTTTTGTGAAGACTTACGTCGATGTCGCCAAGAAAATGGGAATCAAAGCGACGTTGAAAGGCAGCCAGGGTGCTACCGTCATTACATTTTTTCAGGAATACGGCATTCCGGCTTTCTCAACCGGCTGGGGCGCGCGCGGCACCATGCACGCGAACGATGAATACGCCGAAATCAAAACGCTCTACAACGGCGCCCGTCTTCTTGAACAATATTTAAAGGAATACGATGCGATTGCTTAGTCTTTTGACATCTTTTGTGTTGCTAAGTTTTCCGGTTATGGCCGAGGAGACTGCGTTGCCGTTTAAAAAAGGCGAAGTCATCACCTATTCCATCAAAAAGCTGGCGGTCAAAGCCGGTGATGCCACGCTGACATTCGAAGGGGAAGTCGATGTCAACGGTCAGCCTGCATATCTCATTATTTTCAAAGCCGATGGTTTTAATTTTTATGACGAAGAAAAGATTTACGTGAATACCGAAACCTTTGCGCCCGTCAAGGTGGAGCGCGACCTTAATATATTCGGCAGTAAAGAAAAAATCACCGAAGAATATAAGGAAGGCAAAATTGTCATTACGAAAGTAGCCGGCGGCAAGACCGAGACACAGGAGATCGCCAAAGACGGTCAGATCGATAATATTTACGGGACTATTTACCGTTACCGTGCTTTCGGGAAGTTTACGCCTAACGATGAAGTCCAACTGCGTTTGCCGACGAAAGATGTGGTCTTGAAATTGGAAAAGCCGGTCAAGGTCAAGGCGGCTGGCAAAGTCTATGATGCGTTCTATATGCCGAGCATTCCTTCAAAATATCAAGTGTGGTTCGATGCCGGCGCACAAAAAATCCCTCTCAAGATTACCGGAGCGGTCGGTATGGCGAATACCACTATGCTTATGAAAGATTACAATGAGGGAGGTAAGTGATAAGCGGTAAGTGGTACGATTTTGTTAACGTACCACGTATCACGTAACACGTACCACTGATTATGCGACCAGATAAAAAAGGACATTTCGGAGAGTTCGGCGGGCGCTATGTCCCCGAAACGCTCATGGCTTTGCTGACAGATTTAGAGAATCAGTTCGAGCATCTGCGCAAAGATAAGGCGTTTAAGAAAGAATTTCTGGGATATCTCCATGAATATGCCGGACGTCCCACAAAATTATTTTATGCGGAACGCTTAAGTAAACATTTAAAAACCCTCAAAGTCTATTTGAAGCGCGAAGATCTTCTGCACACCGGCGCTCATAAAATCAACAATACGCTTGGACAAATTTTGATCGCCCGCCGCATGGGCAAGACCCGCATCATTGCCGAGACGGGGGCTGGACAGCACGGCGTCGCCACAGCCACTGTCTGCGCGCTCTTCGGCATCAAATGCGTGATCTACATGGGGGCTGAGGACGTCAAGCGTCAGGCTCTGAATGTGGTCCGCATGCGTCTGCTAGGCGCCCAGGTTGTTCCCGTGGAAAGCGGATCGAAAACTTTGAAAGATGCGATGAATGAAGCCATCCGCGACTGGGTCACCAATGTGCGCGACACGTTTTATATCATCGGTTCGGTCGCGGGCATGCATCCGTATCCGGTCATGGTGCGTGAATTCCAAATGATCATAGGTCAGGAAGCGCGTAAACAGTTTAAGGCGCGCGAAGGGAAATTGCCGGACTATCTGGTGGCCTGCGTCGGCGGCGGATCGAATGCGATGGGATTATTTCATTCGTTTTACAACGACAAGACCGTCAAAATGATCGGCGTTGAAGCGGCCGGGCATGGTGTCGACAGCAATCAGCATTCCGCCACATTGACCAAAGGTTCCATCGGTGTTCTCCATGGCAGTAAAAGCAATCTTTTGCAGGACAAGGACGGTCAGGTCGAGATCGCGCATTCGATCGCGGCCGGCCTCGATTATCCCGGTGTCGGACCGGAACATTCCTATTACAAGCAGACAGGCCGCGCCGAGTATGTGGCGGTCACCGATAAAGAAGCCATTGCCGGTTTAAAAATGCTCGCTCATTTGGAAGGCATTATTCCGGCGCTTGAAACGTCGCATGCCATCGCTTATTTAGAGAAGCTCGCGAAAAAAGTGAAATCCAAGGCCGGCGTGATTGTATGTCTCTCCGGACGCGGCGATAAGGATATGGGTACAATTCAGACGTTAATTTAATTGTAGGGGCTGGCCCCCGTGCCAGCCCAAAAATAGGGCGGGCAGAGACGCCCGCCCCTACAGAGTTTTTATGAATAGAATCGATCAAAAATTTAAACAATTACGGTCTGAAGAAAAGAAAGCGTTCATCGCGTACATTACGGCCGGCGATCCTGATATTGCGATCACCGAACAATTGGTGTATGCGTTGGAAGAAGCCGGTGTTTCTATGATCGAACTCGGTGTTCCGTTTTCCGATCCTATGGCCGACGGCCCGACCATCCAGGCTGCTTCCCAGCGGGCTCTGCTCAACAAAGTAAGTCTTAATGATATTCTCGCCATGGTCAGCCGCATCCGCCGCCGTTGTGAGATTCCCATTGCGCTGATGACTTATTACAATCCGGTGTTTCACATGGGCGATGCCCAGTTTACCGCGGCCGCTGTCAAAGCGGGAGTCGATGGCGTCATCATCCCGGATTTGCCGCCGGAAGAAGCCGGCGATCTGCGCAAGCACGCGGTCAAAGCGGATTTTTCGACCATATTTTTTATGGCTCCGACGACCACGGATGATCGTCTGAAAAAAATTGTTCATGCGGCCACAGGGTTTATTTATTACGTTTCATTGACGGGCGTCACCGGCGCGCGCAGCGAGTTGTCCAAATCCATCGCCACCGACATTAAACGCGCCAGGCATTTGACGGATAAACCGGTGTGCGTGGGTTTCGGGATTTCAACGGCTGATCATGTGCGTGAAGTCGGCAAGATTGCCGACGGCGTCATCGTCGGTTCCGCGATCGTCAAAGAGATAGAAAAACACATCGGTAAAAAAGATTTAGTCGCGCATGTCGCCCGGTATGTCGGCGGGCTTGTGAACGCGTTAGGAAAGGCGTAAGTCATGTATAAGAAGTCTGAATTAAAAAACGGCATTACAGTTGTATCTCAGCCGTTCAAAGACCGCGAAAGCGTTGCCATCGGCGTGTGGGTCAACACCGGCGGGCGTTATGAGGATGACCGCATCAAAGGCGCCGCGCATTTCTTTGAGCATATGGCCTTTAAAGGCAGCCGCAAATATTCCTGCAATGAGATCAAGGAAAAAATTGAAGGCGTGGGAGGGGCGCTTAACGCATTCACTTCAGAGGAGCAGACCTGCTTCTTTGCGAAAGTTCCGCGCAAACATTTTGAACAGACGTTCGATATTCTGGCTGATATTGTTTTTTTTCCCAACATCGATAAAAAAGATCTGGAGAAAGAACGCACGGTCATTTTGGAAGAGATCAAGATGTATCACGACCTGCCGCAGTACAGAGTCGTCGAACTGCTGGATGGTTTATTGTGGCCGAATCATCCGCTCGGAGAAAGTCTGGCTGGTACGGCGAAATCGGTGGGAGAAATGAGTGCCAAGGATTTAAGCGCATTCCATAAACGTTATTATGTGCCCGGTCAGGTGGTGGTGTCTGTCAGCGGCGCTATTGATCACAAGCTTGTGGAATTTACCGTTTCTAAAAAGCTTGCCGGTGTCAAAGGGGAGGTGGACAGTCAATTTATCCCCGCCCAAAATCATCAAGCAAAACCCCAGGTTGCGTTTGTGCGTAAAGATATTGAACAAATGCATGTGGCTTTGGGATCGATCGGATTTCATACCAATCATCCTGATCTGTATGTGCTGGGTCTTTTAAACGTCATTTTGGGCGGGAATATGTCGAGCCGTCTCTTTAATGAGGTCCGTGAAAAAAGAGGCCTGGCGTACGCCATTTCAAGCGGGGTCAAGTCGCTCGATGATACCGGGCTTGTGATGATCAGGGCCGGCGTGGATAACACCAAGATCGTCAGCGCTGTTGAGGTCATTCTGAAAGAATTGGCAAAAATCTGTAAGTCCGGTGTTTCCGAAGATGAACTCAAACGCGCCAAAGATTATTTCACCGGCCAGTTTTTGTTGGGGCTGGAGGATACTTTGGATCACATGCTCTGGATCGGGGAAACAGTCATTTCAGGCGATAGGGTCAAGTCGCCGGAGGATGTTGTCCGAGAAGTACAGCGAGTGAAGGCCGCTGACATCAAACGTGTGGCTTGTGCGATCTTTGATCCCAAACGGCTTAATCTCGCCGTGGTCGGGCCTTTGACAGACGGGCAGGAAAAAGAACTTCGCGCGCAAATGCGATGCGAATAAGCCGTTTTATGGCAGATTAATGTTTGACAAAGAAAATTTTATCGGCTAGACTCAGACTCATCATTTGGGTTTGCCCCTATAAACAACCAAGGAGGAAGGTAATGGAGAAATTGTCATTTTACGATGTGAAAACCAAGTCCAAATTCGATTCCGACAGCTACACGGTCAAAGAAAAAAGTGGCCGTTTTTTTGCCGTCACAAAATCCCCCAAAGGTACACATGAGTGCTGGAGAGTTCTCAGTGCTGATCAGGCCAAGAAGATCAAGGGTAAATAAGATTTCTTAACATTCGGATCCCGCCGCAAGACCGTTAAAGTTTTGTCGGCGGGCACCTCCGGTTTCGTTCCGGGAGGAGCAAAGCAATTCGTCGCAAAGTTGACACATCGTTGCAGTCTATCCAGTCCATCGTTGCTTTTGCGCAGGATAAGAAAGCTGAAGACATCAAGGTTCTTGATATGCGGGAAGTCGCTAATTTTTGCGACTATTTCGTTATCTGTACTGGAACTTCTGACAGGCAAGTCAAAGCGATTGCAGATCACATCGAGTTGAGTTTAGCTGAACTGGGCGTCAAAATCCGTTACAAGCACGGCTTAAGGGGCTCAAACTCCAAGAATGCCGATGAGGAACCTATTGGTTCTTGGGCATTGCTGGATATGGGCGATATTGTCGTTCATGTTTTTGAGCCCAATGCACGCGAGTTCTACAGCCTTGAATACCTCTGGCGAGATGCTCCGGAAGTTTCTTTGCATGCTAAGAAACCCCGCCAGAAGAAAACTTAGAAAATTTTCCGTCAAAAAAATTTCAGCCAGCGCCAGTTGGCTCATTTGTTCATATGATTCAGGATATCCGTTCTCATATCGCCCAGTTGCTTCGCAACGCAGTTTCTTCTCTTAATGTTCCGGGAGATATTCCTGAGATCATTGTCGATGTTCCTTCTGAAAAAATCCACGGCGAATTCACCTGCAACATTGCCATGCAGTTAAGCCGCGTTTTGCGCAAACCCCCGCTTGAAATTGCCGAAGCCATCACTCACTCCGCCCAGTTGAAACTCAAAGACAGTCTTCTTGCCGGGCACATCAAAACCATTGAAGTAAAAAAACCTGGATTCATTAATTTCTATCTGGCGAATCAGGCTTTTTATGATATTTTGTCGCAGATCTTCGACGAGAGGCGCAGCTACGGCCATTCAGAGTTCGGCAAAGGCAGAAGAACTTTGGTTGAATTCGTGAGCGCCAATCCTACAGGTCCGTTAACAGTCGCGCATGGACGTCAGGCGGCTGTCGGCGATTCCCTGGTCAATATTCTTAATGCCGCCGGATTCAAGGCACTTCGCGAGTATTACATTAATGACGAGGGGAATCAGATCAATATTCTGGGCCGTTCCATCAAGGCAAGGGCGAAGCAGTTATTGGGCGATGCGACTGAATTTCCGGAAGACGGCTATCAGGGTGAATATATCCGCGATATGGCCCGCGGGTTCATGCAGGCGAATGGAATAACCGCGCTCGATCAGTTAAACAAACAGAATGATGCAGCCTTTAGAGAATTCGGCGTTGAATATTTGATGGACATGATCCAGAAGGACCTGGCCGATTTCGGGGTCCAGTTCGATCTCTGGACCAGTCAGGCGAAAGTGGCATCCCCGGATGATATCCTCAAAGTCATCCAATTGCTGACGGACAAAGGTTTTATTTATGAACACGAAGGAGCGCTGTGGTTCAAGTCAACCTCTTTTGGTGATGACAAGGACCGCGTGGTACGCAAAAGCGACGGCTCCTACACGTATCTGACGCCGGACATCGTTTATCACCAAAATAAATTTGAGCGGGGGTTCGACTGGGCAATCGATTTTCTCGGTCCGGACCATCACGGTTATATTCCGCGCATCAAGGCGGCGGTCGGCGCGCTCGGTCGCGATCCAAACGACGTTCACGTGGAGATCATTCAGCTGGCGACCATTTACCGTGACGGTAAGCCCGTTTCCATGTCGACCCGGCGCGGAGAGTTTATCACGTTACGCGAGGTCATCGATGAAGTTGGCAGGGACGCCGGACGGTTTTTCTTTCTCATGCGCCAGACGAGCGCGCATCTGGATTTCGATCTCGAGCTTGCCAAGAAAGCGGCTCCCGAGAATCCGGTTTTTTATATTCAATACGCTCATGCGCGCATCTGCAGTGTTATCCGTAAAGCTGCCGAAGAAAATGAGTTTAGACCGCGGCACGAAGATTTGAAACTTCTGGGTCAGGATGAAGAGCTGGAACTCATTCGAAAGTTAAGCCATTTTGGTGATGTGATCATCACGTGCGCCAAACAAACCGACCCGTTTAGCATGGGAAGATATCTGCATGAACTGGCCGCGACATTCCACAAATTTTATGACCGCCACCGAGTGATTGATGACAATAAATCTCTTGCCGAAGAGCGTCTTGCGCTCATTGATGCCACACGTATCGTGATCGACAATGGTCTTTCACTGCTCGGGATCACCGCACCCGAGAAAATGTAGTTAAGTGATCAGCGGTCAGGGCTCAGTGGTCAGCGTTAAAAATTGACTGTTGAATTCTGATCACTGACCACAGATCACTGACCACTTATGACCAAACGCTGGCTCATCAAAACTCCTAATCACAAGCTTCAAAAGTCGATCAGCGACGCTGCCGGCATTCATCCCATCATCGCCCAGCTTTTAATCAATCGAGACATCACCAATATCAATGATGTCCGTCCATTTCTGGATGCTGACAAAACGTCATTGCATGATCCTTTTTTACTTAAGGATATGGACAAGGCCGTCGAGCGCATCAAACAGGCACAGGCCAACGGCGAGAGTGTTCTTATTTTCGGAGATTACGATGTCGACGGTGTGACTTCAAGCGCGCTATTGCGCAGGGTCTTAAAGCGGATCGGTGTTAACGCGATCAATTACATTCCTCACCGCATGGAGGAGGGGTATGGATTGAATCACAACATTGCGGAATTTGCCAAGGGACAGGGTATTCATCTTTTGATCACGGTGGACTGCGGCATTAACGCATTTACCGAAGTCGACTCCATTAACGCGGCGGGGATTGATGTCATCATTGTGGACCATCACGAACCCGACGCGGGAAGGATTCCGAACGCCGTTGCAGTCATTGATCCGAAACGTCATGATTGCCCGTACCCGTTTAAATTTCTGGCGGCGGTCGGTCTTGTTGCCAAGCTGACCCAGGCATTGCTTGGAGAAATCCCTGAAGATGAATGGGATCTTATTGCCATCGGCACGGTCGCGGATGTGGTGACATTACGCGGGGAGAACCGAATTTTTGTCAAACGCGGACTGCCCGTCATCGAGCGGACGCACAAATACGGACTTATGGCGCTTTTGGATATTGCCAAGATCCGCGGTAAAAGCATCAAGCCGTTTTATATCGGATTTATTCTGGGCCCGCGCTTAAACGCGGCCGGACGCATGGACTCGGCAAAAACGTCTCTTGATCTGCTTTTGGCGGACAATTACATTGATGCGTTAGCCCTGGCTCAAAGCCTTGAGTCTCATAATCTGTCCCGTCAAAAAATGCAGGGAGAGGTTGTGCAGGAAGCTTTTGAAATGATCGAGACCAACGGATCGAAGGACGACCAAATCATCGTGGTCCACAAAGAGGGCTGGCATAAAGGGGTTTTGGGAATCGTCGCCTCCAAGATCGTTGAGAAATATTACCGGCCGACCATTGTTATTTCCGTTGAAGACGGGCTCGGTGTCGGATCGGCGCGTTCCATCGAAGGGTTTCATCTGGTGGATGCTCTTACCAATTGTTCGAGTTCGCTTGAGACGTACGGCGGACATAAACGCGCGGCAGGACTGAAGGTCCGTCATGAAAACATCGACATCTTCCGCCAGGCGATCAATGATTTTGCCAAGGAAGTTTTGGCCTCCGGTGATTTGTCGCCGTCGTTGGATATCGACTGCGAAGTTCCGTTTAGCGTGCTTGATTTGAATTTTGCCGATTTGGTCGACAGCCTTGAACCTCACGGGGAAGGCAATCCGTCGCCGGTTTTGTGCACGCGCAATCTTACCGTTAAAAGCCACGCCACTGTGATGGGCAAGGGAACGATCAAGTTTTGGGTCACCGACGGTCAGTGCAGTATTTCAGCGGTCGGTTTCGGCATGAGTGAATTTCAGCCCATGATCAAACCCGGCCAAAAGGTGGATTTGGCGTACAGCCTTATCATCGATGACTGGAACAAGGCTCCGGTCGTTCAATTAAAACTTAAAGATATCCGGATTACACAATAAAGTTACCCTTATCAGGGCAATAAAAAAGACCGATGGAAGTGTCCATCGGTCTTTTCATTTTGAAATAATCGTTTTCTTAAGCTTTGACAATTTTTCCCGCACGGATGCAGGAAGTGCAGACATTGGAACGTCTGACGGTACCATTGAGCACGATTTTCACATGCTGAAGGTTGGGCAAGACTTTACGCAGGGTTTTGCCGACGATCTTGGAACCGGCACCGCCTTTGCGTTTGATCATACCGCGTCTGCGGTATTTTTTGCCTGTTGTCGGGCTTTTGTCGCATATAGCACAGATTTTAGCCATAGAATCCTCGTTTTGTATCGTAAATCTTCTTTAAATATAGGATGGGCGAAGCGCCCTTAAACCTGAGCCATTAATATAGGGGAAAACCAGTTTTTGTCAAGCGGTTTTTCTGGGCCCTCGGGGAGTTTTTTAGCTTCTCTACCCGAGGGCCCATCCCGAACGAGTGCAACGAGTAAGAGATCTTTAAGGTCCCTCGTCGCTCTGCTCCTCGGGATGAGCCATCGGGTTTGGCTGTCTGGAAACATCCCGACGGCTCAAATAAAAGATTTCTTTCTAAGTGCATATTTTGTTATAATTTGCCCCATGTAGCCGGCCCAACGGCCGTCATTTTATCAATCTATCCTCGATTTGCGGAGATTTTATGACCAACACATCTTTGCTGAGTTTGAATGACATTCCCAAATACCAGAAGCGCAGCTTTGTTCCGAATGACGCCGACTTTTCGGATGTCAAGACAGTGACGGGGCTGTATGAAAAACTTTATATGCGTGCCATCCGTTCTACCAATGAACTTGAGAGTTTTGTGCTCGACCGTTCTGAGCTCGATGCCGCGGTTGGCCAGTACGGGTCAATCCTATATATCTATATGACTTGCCAGACTGATGATGTTAAAAGAGCGGATGCTTACAAAGCATTCATTGAGACGATCGTTCCCGCCATCAAGCCGCTTGAAGACAGGTTAAATCATAAGTTCCTAAAGGACCTTGAGATTTACGGTCTTGATGAAATACGTTATCAGGTATATATCCGTGACGTTAAATGCAATACGGAATTATTTGTTGATGACAACGTTCCTTTACAGACCAAGGTTGATCTTTTGTCACAGGAATACCAGACGGTGAACGGGGCTATGACAGTAGAGTTTGAAGGCAAGGAAAGAACTTTGCCGGAGATGTCCAAATATCTCCTGGAGCCTGACCGTGACCTGCGTGAAAGAGCGTGGCGTGCCACAGCTGAGCGCCGACTGAAGGATAGGGACAAGCTCGAGGAAATTTTCGATAAGATGCGTGAACTTCGTAATACAGTCGCCAAGAACGCCGGCTTTGCGAATTTTCGCGATTATCAATTTAAGGCGTATCACCGTTTCGATTACACGCCGGATGACTGTAAGAAATATCATCGTGTTATGGAAAACTTTATGGTGCCGCTCATCAAAGAAATCGCCGATGTCCGTAAAAAACAGATGAAGCTTTCTGATCTGCGGCCTTGGGACGGCGCGGTCGATCCCTTGAACCGTGCGCCATTAAAACCCTTTCATGAAGTGGATGAATTGATTTCCAAATCATCAACGGTGTTTCATCGCACCGATCCCGAACTCGGGCGACAGTTTGACGACATGAAGGAATCCGGGCTTCTGGATCTGGCCAGCCGCAAGGGCAAGGCCCCCGGCGGATATCAGAGTACGCTCACTGAGGCGCGCAAGCCCTTTATCTTCATGAACGCCGTCGGTCTTGAACGCGACGTGCGCACATTGCTGCACGAAGGCGGTCATGCATTTCATGCCATCGCCTGCGCGTCGGATCCCGTCGTTGATTACCGTCACGCGCCCATGGAATTTTGCGAAGTAGCTTCCATGGCAATGGAACTTTTGGCTGGGGATCACATCGACGTGTTTTATTCTACGGAAGACGCGAAGCGCTCAAAGAGGGAACATCTGGAAGACATTCTTGAAGTCCTGGTGTGGGTCGCCAATGTCGATGCGTTCCAGCACTGGATTTATGAACATCCGAAACATACGGCCGAGGATAGAAGAAATATGTGGGTATCGCTCAACAAACGTTTCGGCGGCGACGCTACCAACTGGCAGGGGCTTGAAAATATCCGTGAATATATGTGGCACCGCCAGCTGCATATTTTTGAAGTCCCGTTTTATTACATCGAATACGGCATCGCGCAATTGGGTGCGCTTCAGCTGTGGCGTCAGGCCAGGGAAAATCCGAAACAGGCGCTGGCCAATTACCGCAACGGTCTCAAGCTCGGCGGATCACGCCCGCTTCCGGAATTGTATAAAGCCGCCGGAATCGAATTTGATTTCTCAGAGAAAACAATTGCGCCGCTCGTAGCGCTCGTCAAAGCCGAATGGGAAAGGCTAGTCTGATGCGGAAACTCATCAGCGACAAAGATCAACCGGTGGTCATCAAGGAAGGTAAATACATCCGGCTTATCCGTCACGGCGGATGGGAATATTCCCAGCGCGCTAATTGCACGGGGATTGTCGTCATCATAGCGATGACGGATGATAATAAAGTGATCCTTACCAAGCAATACCGTCCGCCCATCAAGAAATTCTGTATTGAATTTCCGGCGGGTCTTGTAAACGACCGCGGTCTAAAAACGAAAGAATCAATGGCGGTCGCGGCCAAACGTGAACTGTTTGAAGAAACGGGATATAAAGCCCGTACCATGACGAAAATTTTGGTCGGTCCGGTCTCTCCGGGATCGTCAGCGGATCTCATGACGATGTTCTTAGCAGAAGGTCTTTCCAAAACCGGCAGCGGAGGGGGAGATCACACCGAGAACATCGAAGTCTGCGAAATTCCTGAGGAGTCCATTGAGAAGTGGCTTAAACAAATGGAAGAAAAAGGATCTCTGGTCGATCCGAAAGTGTATTCGGGATTGTATTTTTTAAAAAATCATGCGTAAGCTTGCCCATCATGAAATCGTGGAGCGTCAGGTCACTAAATCATCCGGTGAGCGTCTGCCGTTTTGCGTTGTTTTAAACAGCATACGCAGCTTGTACAATGTGGGCTCTCTTTTTCGCACCGCCGACGGGATCGGGATCGAAAAGCTCTGGCTCTGCGGGATCACGGGGTATCCGCCCCAGTCGGGCATCGCCAAGACCGCGCTTGGAGCCGAGGAGAATGTGCCGTGGGATTACCGCAAGGACATCCTGTCTCTTTTGAGGGAACTTAAAGGCCAGGGATATCAAATCGTTCTTCTCGAGCAGATCGCGGAAAGCATTCCTCATGATCAATTCAATCCCCAGGCGCCTGTTTGTCTTGTTGTCGGTAATGAAATCAGCGGAATTTCCGATGAGCTCCTGACGTTGTGCGATGCCGCGGTCGAAATCGATATGAGCGGTATCAAGAATTCATTGAACGTTGCTGTTGCATTTGGTATCATCGGTTATCATATCCGTTCACACCTCCTTGCAAATAAACTCAAGTAACTTTTCACTAGGGAATCGGGACGATGTTAAAAAATACATTGAGAATCGCCGTCGTAATTTGTGTGTGTTGCTTTGTGCCTTTCTCAAAAGCATACAGTGCTGATTTGGGCAGTATCGACAAGAATGAAAGCTATGACATTTATTATGGAAGAGGCGACACGGATAATGCGTTCATCGTCCGACGGGTCAAAATCATCCGGATCGACCAGATCAACAGTCTTGAGTTTCTCGTGTTCATCAATGAGGCCGGTTTTAATGCCAGGGGTAAAGAAGGGTTTATTCTTTTTTCCAAGATCCAGGCCATTGTTCCGAGCGACACATTCTCAATCAGCGGCTCTGGACAGCTTAATAAGTATTAATTGAGAGATTTCTCCTATGAATCGCTTGCGCAAATGGATAACGAAAGGTAGAATGCTTTTGAATCCAATTAAGAAAGGCAATAGCGTGGAACTGGATCCAAAAAAATTGCTCAAGGACAAGCGCGTGGTCGAGGAGATCAACCGCCATAAATGGCTGGAGAGCGAGATTGCCGGTTTCGATGTCGGATTCGAGAAAGCGGCTGAAGACTGGATCGAAAATTACGCCCAACCTTGGGTTGCCTACCATGATCCGCAATTGAAACATTTCGGCAGGCCTGCGACGCCGAAAAATAACACCAAAACAAAATAATCCAATCACATCAGGATGATCTATGGCTGAGATTATCAATAGTCAACAGCTCCCGGAATTCGTACGTTTACCGCTTACTCGTTTTGTCGACCGTCTGATTAAAATTCATGAGGGGAATGTCACGACCGTTGCGGTTTACGGTTCTATCGCGAGCCAGAATTTTATCCCTAGGGTTTCCGACGTGAACGTAGTTGTCATCGTCAAGGATCTGCGTTTCTCAGTCTTGAAGTCAAGCCTTGAGCTTGTCAAATGGGGGCAGGCCTACAAGATCAATGCGCCGCTTTTTCTGACGGAGGAATATATTTCCCGTTCGCTGGATGTCTTTCCGATCGAGTTTCTGGAGATGAAAGATTTTCATATTACGCTGTACGGCAGAGAGGTGTTCAAGGAGATCACCGTAAATACGGTTCATCTGAGGCTTTTTTGCGAGCAGCAGATTAAAGGAAAGCTTCTTCGTGTCCGTCAGGCCTATCTGGAGAAGGGGCTAGATCCCCGGGCAAAACTGAATTTGATCTATGATGCTCAAGGCTCGCTGATGCCAGTCTTCACCAATCTTTTGCGTTTGCGCCGGCTCGAGGTTCCATCGGCAAAGTCGGACATTCTTAAATTGATGCGGGAACAATTCGGCGTCAATGATGCTCTGTTTACTGAAATTTATAAAGACCGCCAGTCTCGCCGCAGGATCACGTCCAAATCTGCGGATGACTATCTTGACAGTATTATTCAGCAGCTGGAAAAACTTGCTGTTATGATCGACTATGAACCTAAGAATTAAATATCTTTTTAGTAGCGTGGCTTTAGTGTGCGCTTTTGTTTGCATTGCGCCTAGGCTGAATGCGGATGTGGTGTATCCTTCTGCTTCGGACGGGTACATATATGACGGCGCTAAGATGATATCTGCGG
>JAGNTT010000178.1 GCA_017987425.1 Candidatus Omnitrophota bacterium | reverse complement strand
GTCGCCAAATTATTTCTCCCCAATTACGGGGGGAGTTATCTGGTTTGGGGCGCGTGTGTTGTTTTCTTCCAGGCGGTTTTATTTCTGGGTTATTTCTTCGCTCAGTACGCGATTGACCGCTGGGGCATCGAGCTTTATCGTAAAATTCACGCTGGGCTTGTGCTTCTCCCTTTTCTGTTTTTTCCGGGCCGTGATCTTGTCATCGGCCAGAATCAGGGAAACCTTCCGTTGGTGGCCGATATTTTTTTGCGTCTGCTGGTGACGGTGGGGCCGGTCTTTTTTGTCCTGTCGACGATGAGTGTGGCCTGGCAGGTGTGGCTTTCCCGGTCCGATCTGCCCGAACGCAATAATCCGTACGCGTTGTATGCGGTTTCCAACCTCGGTTCTTTCGCCGCGCTTTTTTCCTATCCCTTCCTGTTTGAATTGCATCTGGATCTCACTCAGCAGCTCGCCATCTGGCGCAGCTCTTACCTGGTGTTTGCTCTGCTCAATCTTGCGGCGTTTTTCTTGATCGGTGTTAAAAATCATGCCGTGGAGAAAAAGGACGACGGTTACGTCGTCACGCGCGGTGAAGCTTTGCGCTGGCTTCTTTTGGGTGCCGGCGGCGTTGTGATGTTTTTATCGGTCACCAACATCATGACCTATGAGGTGACGCCGGTACCGCTTTTCTGGATTATTCCTCTCGGCATTTATCTGGCCGCGTTCGTGCTGAATTTTAAACGCAAGCCGTGGTGTCCGCGGTGGATCATCACGAACATACCGTTTATTCTGGCGTTGAGCGCGATGCTCTTTTTTGTCGTCCAGCAAGCTATCTTTCCCGCCATTATCTCGGTGATCCTATTATGCTTCTTTCTTTTTTTGCTGTGTATGTACTGTCAGAACCGGCTTCTGGCCCACAAGCCCAAGTCGGACCGCTCACTGGCGCTCTTTTATGTCCTGATTTCATTGGGAAGTTTTCTCGGCGGGTTTCTCACAAGCTGGATCGTACCGCTCATCTCGATCAATACATTCGAATATATGATCGGTCTTGTTCTGATAGCACTTGCCAGAGTCTTTGACCGTCCCGCGAAGAAAGAGGGGCTTGCCACTATCATTGCCGTCGTCGCATGGGCCATCCTGCTTGTTGCCTGGCCGAAGATGTTCGCGCATTACAGCATTATCGGAATAACAGTTTTGGTGGCGGCTGTCTGGTTCATCGCCGGTGAATTGGGGCGTTACCGCTGGGCATTGAGCGTGAGCCTATTGGTGATCGCCTGCGCTTCATCCAGCCTGGAGGCGCTTTATAAGAAACATGAGTTTCTGTACAAAATGCGCAATTATTACGGCATTTATGAAGTTTACGACGGTAAACAGATGCGCACGTTCATTCACGGCACAACGCTGCACGGCGTCCAGCTTTTGGAAGGCACGCATCGTTCGATACCGATCGGTTATTACAGCCCGCTTTCCGCCGTTGGTGAGATCATGATTGAACATCAAGAGACATTTAAAAATGTAGCTCTGATCGGGCTCGGCGCCGGCACGCTTGCCGCTTACGGAAGCCGGGAGCAGGCTTATGATTTTTATGAACTCGATCCGGACGTGCATAAAATAGCGGCTAAATATTTTACCTACATGGATGTTTCGGCTTCGCGCAACACGTACATTTTCGGGGACGCGCGTATTTCACTCGAGAAGAATGTGGGGAAAATTTATGATGCGATCATCGTGGACGCTTTCGGCGGGGATTCCATTCCTGTTCATCTGGTCAATAAAGATGTTGTTGAGAAATATCGCGGACATCTGACTGAAAAAGGAATGATTGTCTTTCATGCGACTAACCGTTATATGGGGTTGGAGCCTGTACTGGCCCGCGTGGCCGGAGAGCTCGGCGCCTTTATCGGGGCAAAAGATGTTCCCGACGGCGGGCTTAATCTTCGGGCCGTCTGGGTTGTGATGACCTGGGATGAAAAGACATTCCAGCATCTGGTGAACGATAAAGAATGGGTTCCGATTACGGCGGGGAAGATGGCCGGTTATCCGGTCTGGACAGACAGATATTCGAGTATTCTGCCGATTTTAAAGTTGGATATGCTTATCGGGGCCATCCGGGCGTTTAATCCATTCGCCTTATGACGGCCCCGTATTAATCAATTGCGGATTTATGGCTGTTTGTATTTGTTCTTTGTATGGTTTGAAGTGTCTTTTTCGGAAACCCATTCGTTTCTCGGTTTTGTGTAAGAGCCGCGGTCGTATTTTGATCCTTCATAGGGGTCTTTTTTAGCTTTTTTAGTCGTCTCTTTTTTCTTTGTGCGGTCCGAGAAATCCCATTTGTTCCGTTTGGTTTCTTGAGTTTGCAGTTTTTCGGCTGCCGCGGCTTCTTCTTCAGAAATTGTGTTGGTCACCTGATTTGAAATGACATTTTGTGTAGTTTCCGTTTGGGTATCCATTGCCGCTTCTTCGGCAAATGCTGTCGAAGTTGCGACGGCAATAATCAATAAACTGAGCCAGATATATTTCATAAAAACCTCCTCACATTGGAATTAATTAGACTATAGTATAGCGTATTTCTTGAAACTAGAACAGTCTTCTAACGGGCCGCACGTACTTCATGAGCGCTCAGAATATTCCTCCCAATCAACCGATTCCATTACCTCAAGACGTTGAGCGTGAATTATTGGCGCTCGCCGTCAATTTTTCCGAAGACGCCATCATGATCACCACGACCGACCTTGATGACCCGGGTCCGACGATCATTTATGCCAATCCCGCGTTTCTCAAAATGACAGGATACTCGCGCGAGGAAGCCTTCGGCCGCAGTCCGAGATTTCTGCAGGGACCGAGGACCGATTGGAATGTCCTTAAAGATATGCGCAAGGTGCTCGAGTCCGGGAATGTTTTTTACGGGTCCGTCTATAATTACCGTAAGGACGGCACTGAGTTTGTGAATGAATGGCATATCGAGCCTATTAAGGATGACAGGGGTGCGATCATATACTATTTGTCGATCCAGCGCGATATTACCCAGCGGCGCAGATTGGAGGATGAGCTCAGGGCCCAAAAGATAGCGCTGGAAGAAAAGAACGTGGCTCTTCGCGAAGTTCTTGAGCAGATCGAGATTGAAAAGAAAAAGATCAAAGATAATGTGATCAAGAACGTTCAGGATGTCTTTCTGCCTGCTTTCAAGAAGCTCAAGCGAAAGGGCAGTCCTTTCGATAAGAAATACCTCGATGTTCTGGAGATCGGTCTGGAGGATTTGGCTTCTTCGTTCGGCGGTAAGATGGCTGCTCTGGACGCGAGACTCTCACCCCGGGAAACCGAAATTGCTAATCTTGTCCGCAACGGCCTTAACAATAAGGAAATCGGCGCGGCGTTAAATCTCTCCGTCAAAACAGTAGAGACGCACCGTAGCCGCATACGGAGCAAATTAAAGCTTACGAAAAAGAGTATAAACTTAACGTCTTATCTAACAAATATTTAGGGCATTTTCTTTGAGTTCTTCTTACTATGTATATAATATACATGATATATACATAAATTAGAATTGTTGACTACTCAAGTATCTTGAGCCAAACTAACCTCGTTCAATCAGGCGTTCGATATGATCTTCCGTCATCAAAAAAACATCTATCAATGGATTTTGTCGGCTTTAATTATGTTATCGCTCACGGCTCCATCTCACGCGGCAAACCCCGTGGCAAAGTTTTCGGAAGTCATCGAGAAATCCAATTACACTTTTAAACTGCAGGGTACAGGCTATAGGCGGTTCTTATTTATGAAAGCATTCGATGCCGCTTTTTATACAACGGAAGGTGTTTCTCAGGAAAAAATTCTAACGGACGTTCCCAAATATCTGGAAGTTGAATATCATGTCGGTATTCCGGCCAGAAGCTTGGCCGATT
>JAGNTT010000033.1 GCA_017987425.1 Candidatus Omnitrophota bacterium | reverse complement strand
GCGCCTCGGCAACCACGATCGGATCAATCCCTGAGAACGGTTCGTCCAAAAGCAAGAACGACGGATTAGTCACCGACGCGCGCGTAATCTCCAAACGTCGGCGTTCCCCGCCGGAAAGTGTGTAAGCCTTGCTCTTGGACAGATGAGCGATATTCAATTCTTCAAGGAGCGATTCCAAACGGCGCTTGCGTTCCTGCGGACCGATGTCCAATGTTTCCAGGATCGCCATGATATTTTCTTCAACGGTCAGCTTGCGGAAGATGGAAGATTCCTGAGCCAGATATCCCATCCCCAGACGGCAACGCTCGTGTATGGGTTTCTTCGTGATATCTTCCTGATCGAAGATGATCTGACCCTCGTCCGGCTGCACGATCCCGACAGCCATATAGAACGACGTCGTCTTACCCGCGCCGTTAGGACCCAGAAGCCCGACGATTTCAGAACGGCCTACCGTAATACTCAAACCGTCCACGACCCGGCGGCCGTTATAAATTTTGACAAGATTTTTTGCTTCAAGAAGGCGCATGGTTTTCCCTTGTTGCCGTGTCCTACTCTCCAAGTCCTTTAAAAATATTTTTACCGCTGCCGCCCTGACTGTTGATATCAAAAACCAATTTCGGCTTTCCTGAAAGCGTCATCTTCTGCGTCGCCGCATCATACACCAGACGATCGGAATAACTGATATTTTCTCCCTGATGAACAGACACGTTGCCGATACACACCAGCTTCTTGATGCTTTTTGCCGTCTGGTCAAAATAGACTTCCATCTTATCGGCCTTGAGCTCGCGGCCTGTTGAAACTTCGGTCGCCACCACATTATCATTAAAAACAACCAGCTGCTTCAACTGATCCATTTCCATCGGACCATCGGAAGTAATCGATATATTCTGCGCAGGTACACCTGCCGAGGCAGGTGCGGTGACATCAGCCTTCACGTCCTCGTGGATCGAAGCGTTCTTCAGATCCGGATGCGCGGTCATGCCCTTGCCGGTGATCGTGATGGTATTATCTTTGATCTCTACCGGATCCACCGTTGAAACCACATTTTCGCTGCGCTTCCAGTCGAGCGTGTCTGTCGTCATCTGCGCGCCTTGATCTGACGTGATGACCACGTCATTTTCCAAACGTACGTTTCCGCTGGCCTTGTCGATCGAACCTGTCTTGGATTTCAAATTCACATTCTGATCGCCGAAGGCATTTGCGTTGACATTGGTGATGTTGACCTTTTCATCAGAAATCCTGGCCTTGTCGCCGTTGATCTCCCATGCCTTCTCTCCGCCGTCGGTATAGCCGTTGAGGTTAAAACCCTCAAACTCCTGCTGGATGGCTTTTTCCTTGGCCGCCTCTTTTAAAGCCTCATCCTCGGCCGTCTGAGCAGACACAAAAGGAGCGCACAAACACAACATCGCGCACATCCAAATTTTTTTGATCATGACATTCCCTCTCCGGTTCGAAAGACCCGACTACATTTCTTTAAGAATCTTCGGCCAGAAACCCTGCGCTTTGAGAATTTTATCGGCAACTTCACGAACAGCCCCGCGGCCTCCGTGCTTGCGCGTGATGTAATGAGCAACTTTTTTGACTTCGTCAACGCCGTTGGAAACGGTAACAGCCAGACCAACCCGCTTGAGAATACCCAGATCAGGCAAATCATCACCGATAAAACAAACCTCACTGTCTTTGATCTTCAACTTCTTGATCAACTGCTCATACGCCGAAAGTTTCGGAAACACACCGGTAAACACGTGATCAATTTTAAGCTCTTTAGCTCTTTGCGCAACCACCTTTGATTCCCGGGCGGAGATGATCGCCGTCAGCAGCCCACACTTCTTTAAAAGAACAATACCCAACCCATCCTGGACATCAAAATTCTTGATCTCGCGTCCTTCACCATCATAAATGATTCTGCCGTCGGTCAGAACGCCGTCGACATCGCAGATCAGCAGCTTGATTTTTTTTGCGCTACGTTCGACCGCCATTAAACCAACCCCGCCTTCAACAAATCTTGAACGTCCAAAAGCCCGACCAACTTTCCTTTTTGATCAACCACCGGAAGCTCGTCGAAACGTCTTTCTTTAAGAATATCAAAAGCCTCGGCAGCCAGTCTGTCGTGACGGATCGTCATAGGCTTGGCCGTCATGACATCCTTAACCTTTCTCGTCAAAAGCTGTGAATCTTCTTCCAAGTGACGCCGAAGATCGCCGTCTGTGAAAAATCCCAGAATCTTACCGCTCTTATCAACGACGCAGGCTGAACCGCAACGCGTCTTTGTAATTTCCAGGAGGACATCTTTAACTTTCGTCTCTCCGGTCACCCGGGCGAAACGATTTCCCGTGCGCATGATATCGCTAACTTTCAAAAGCAACTGGCGCCCCAGACTTCCGCCGGGATGAAAAAAAGCAAAGTCTTCACGCTTAAAATTTTTACGGTCGATCAAACAAGCGGCCAGCGCATCACCCATAACAAGCGTTGCGGTCGTAGACGCCATCGGCGCAAGCCCTAAAGGACATCCTTCTTTCTGAACATTAACATTCAAAACTACGTCGCTGTGTTTAGCCAAGGATGACATGGGATTGCCGGTGATGGCTATGACCCTGGTCCCTATTCTCTTGATCAAAGGTAAAAGTCTTACAGTCTCTTCTGTTTCACCGCTCTGAGAGATGACGATAAGCACATCAAGCCTGGTCACTTGGCCCAGGTCGCCGTGAACCGCTTCCGCGCTGTGCATGAACATGGCCGGAGTTCCGGTAGACGATAACGTCGCCGCTATTTTCCGGCCGATTAATCCGGTCTTGCCCATGCCGCTTATGATCACACGTCCTTTACATTGTGCTATCAGATCCACAGCCGCTTCAAAATTTTTATCAATTCTTCCGATCAACTTCTTGATCGCATCAGCTTCGATAGCGATGACTTCTTTCGCGCGCTTTAAGCTCATTTCCTTTTCCCTTTTACAATACGGTCGATCTCCATTAATTCCTTCAGCAGTCCTTCCATCTTATCAAGCGGAACCATATTGGGCCCGTCCGACAAAGCTTTTTCCGGATCAGGGTGCGTTTCCATAAACAAACCGTCGCATCCCGCCGCAACCGCGCAACGGGACAATAAAGGAACATATTTTCTTTCCCCGCCGGTTGTATCCCCGCGCCCGCCGGGCTGCTGAACACTGTGCGTCGCATCAAAAATAACGGGATAACCAAACTGGCTCAACACATCCAATGACCTGAAATCAGTCACCAAAGTGTTGTATCCGAAACTGGCTCCGCGTTCGGTAAGGAGGATTTTTTTACTTCCCGAATGTTCGATCTTTTTGATAACCGACTTCATATCCCAGGGGGCCAGAAATTGCCCTTTTTTCACATTGGCGACACGGCCGGACTTTGCCACTTTGACGACCAGATCGGTTTGACGGCAAAGAAACGCCGGGATCTGCATAATATCCAGAACCTCGGCCGCGCGGTCAATTTCGTCAACACCATGGACGTCGCTTAACACAGGAACATTTAATTCCTTTTTAATTTCATTGAGAATTTTCAGACCTTCAACTATACCCGGACCGCGGTAGGAATCAATGGATGTACGATTGGCTTTATCATAACTCGCTTTAAAAATGAACGGCACGCCCAACTTATCCGTAATGCGTTTTAACTTGACCGCGATCGCCTTGGCGCCGGCCTTGGATTCGATGACACACGGGCCTGCAATTAAAATAAAAGGACGTTTGCCGCCGATTGTAACCTGACCTAACTTAATAGTCTCTCCCATAGTTCACTCTCTCTATCTTCTTTCCAGTTTTAGAATCCGAGCCAAATCCTCCGGCGTATCAACGGCGAGACTTTCCGAATCGGTTTCAATTGTTTTGATTTTATACCCTGCTTCCAAAATACGTAACTGCTCCAGCTGTTCGGTCGATTCCAACATCGACTTCGGCCAATCCTTATACGTCATTAAGAAATTTTTACGGTAGGCATACAGTCCAAGATGCTTGAAATATCTCAATCCCGACGGACGTTCGGCGTTGCGGTTATACGGAATCACCGATCTTGAAAAGTACAGCGCGTAACCGTTTTTATCGACCACAACTTTGACCACGTTCGGATTATTGATCTCATCGTCCGCTTTAATTTCCTTGATGACGGTCGCGACGCTGGCGTCCGCATTATTCTTAAGCGCGTTAATCAGATCGTCAATGACCTTCGGCTGGATAAACGGCTCATCCCCCTGGATATTGACGATGATTTCATACTCCAAAGAACCGACAGCTTCCGCAATACGATCAGATCCCGAAGGATGATCGGGCGATGTCATGACCACCTTCGCACCAAAACCGCGCGCCGCCTTCAAAACATCGTCATGGTCGCAAGCGATCAAAAGATCGTTCAATTCGCGGCATTGGCTTGCCTGACGCCAGACATGCTCGATCATCGGTTTGCCGTGGATGATCGCCAGTACTTTCGCGGGAAAACGCGTTGACTTAAACCTTGCCGGAATAACGCCGATAGCTTTCACGACCTCAGCTCCTTGATTGCGGCCAACAATTCTGCTTTTGTAACGGCAACAGCACCCATCTTGCCGACGACAACACCGGCCGCATAATTGGCAATGTCCGCGGCCTGACGTTTAGTCGCTCCGGCCGCAAGCGCCAAAGTAAAAACGGAAATGACGGTATCGCCCGCACCGGAAACATCGAACACTTCCTGCGCCTTGGTGGCGATGCGAAAAGGCTCTTTGTCGCGTTCGAACAGACACATACCATATTCACCCAGCGTTACTAAAATGGATTCGATCTCAAGGTACTCGAGGAAAATTTTTCCGGCACGCAGAATATCTTCCGGAGTGTTCAATTTGACCGTTGAAACGCCCAATGTCTCGCGAAGTTCTTCGGGAATACGCTGGAGAGCAGCTTCCGCTTCTTTTTTATTGGGAGTAATGGATGTGACTTTTCCATAAAGTTTGAATTTTTCAAGTTTGGGATCGACGGTGATCGGAATGCCGCGCTTGTTCGCGGCAAATGCGATTCTCCCCACCAGATCCGGGTCGATCATTCCTTTTCCGTAATCGGAAATGATGACCGCATGACATTCTTTAATTCGTTTTTCTATGAAAGGCCAAACTTTAGCATCTTTTAATACCTGAAAACCGTCTTCCTGAATATCTTCCTTGTCGACACGGACAACCTGCTGATGCTGGGCGATGATGCGGGTTTTAACAATGGTCTGAGCGCCCACCACCGTAAATACGCCGTCTATTTCAATCTTGCGGCGTCTTAATTCCCGCTTAAGCAATCCGCCTTCAAGGTCGTGACCGATCTTTCCGACAACATTGACATGGGCTCCCAAAGAACTCAAGTTATTAGCGACGTTGGCCGATCCGCCCGGAGTAAAAAAAGATTCACCCTGCAGGACAATCGGAACAGGAGCCTCCGGTGAAATGCGAGAGACAGTCCCTTTGATGTAATGATCGAGGATCAAGTCCCCCACCACCAGAATCTTCTTACCTTTGAAGCGATTAATAATATTATTATATTTAATCATAGTTACAGGCCCGAAAGAGCGTTGATTGTAGCATAGTTTATATGCCCAGTCAATGAAGCCAAACCGCTGAAACTAGAGACCATCGGTCACAAAATTACGGGAGATTTGAGGCTGTTTTACGGTCTTTTGAGGAGATCTTGGGCCAAGCGCGCTACTTCTTCAGGTTTGATCGCATCCCTCGCCCCCGAAATGATACGACCGGAGCCGTCAACGCGGATGACTTCCTGGTGTTTGTTAACGATCACAAACCCTTTAGGTCCAAACGGCTTCCAACGTTCCGGGTTGATACCCGGCTGATTGCGGAGGAAAATGGCAATGACAAAGATCCCGGCGGCGGCACCTATATGGACAGGGCCGGAATCATTGGAAATCAAAAGACGGGACTGCCTGAGCAGACTGACTGTTTGAGCGATCGACGTTTGCCCCGTCAGATCAAAGAACGGATGAACACACAGACTTTTTAATTCTCTCGCCAGATCCACGGTATTACCGGCCCCGAATATAACAACGCGGCACCCGAACGAACCAACCAATTCATCGATCAGTTTGGCAAAAGATTCCAGCGGCCAGCAGCGCGTTGGATCGCTGGCGCTTGGATGGATCGCAACCAAACGCTCCCGATCGATATTGTTTTCTTTCAACCAGTCCCTCATCCAATTCTCCGCTGAAGGCTGGCTAGGTAAAAATGACTTCGGTTCATCAACTCTTAATCCCATCGATTTCAAAAGATCCAGGGAATAATGGATTTCATGTTTCTGCCCCAAATGCCGGTCATCCGCAAAACCTTGTGTCAGAAGAAAACCGTAATTTTTGTCCCGATATCCGATCCTGTTCTTAATTCCCGCCAGAAAACACAACAGATTCGTACGCCGTTTGGTGTGCAAAATAATGGCCGCATCAAAATTCTTTTGCCGGATTTCTCCGACAAGGCTCCAAAATTTAAAAACACCTTTGTGCGCTTTGCCGCGGTCATCCACCATGATGGCATCAATATTAGGATTCCCTTCCATCAAATCCACTGTCGACGACGAAATGAGAACCGTGATGCGGGCGTTGGGAAAATTTGCCCGAACCGCGGCTATCGTAGGCGTGCTTAACACCACGTCACCGATGCGGTCGGTACGGACAATTAATATATTTCGGTAATCAGGAATCATATCTCTAATGTAGAAATCTTAACGCGGTCGCCGGAAACTTCAATGCATTGCAGGACATCTTCCGGCGTAATCGCGCTCATGCAGCTGTGGGACTTTTCACGGTTTTCCATATCGGCACACCGGGGGCATTGTTTATTTTTCCAGATGTAACCGCTGCCTTCCGACCACGGGCCGGAAAGATGCGGATCTGTGTGACCAAAAAGAGCCAGCGCCGGCTTGTTAAAATAACTGGCGATGTGCATGATGCCGCTGTCGTGCACGATCGAAAAGAACGACCGTTTAACGATCTCAGCGACCTGCACAAGATTCGTCCGTCCGGCGAGAGCCAGTATCCGGTGCTTCATTTGCGACTGGATATTTTCCATGACGGCGGTGTTTTCGGCGCCGCCAACCATGACCACCTTAAAACCATATTGTTCGATCAATTGATCGGAAACCTTGGCAAAACCCTCGGGCGTCCAGGTCTTCGCCGAATCCGCGGCGACCGGTGCGATCAAAACAAATTTTTCGCCGGGACGAATGTGGCCCGTCAAAAGTGAATCGACATACTCCCTGTCCTTGGGCAAGATTACGATGGCCTTACGGTCCTGGGATTTGCCGGAAAATTCATAAATATCTTTTAGACGCACAAGATGCTTATCCACCAGATGCAGCCCCTTGGGCATAAATAATATGGGAGCCGTACGCGTGCGCGTATGAACCAGGAAGGGTAAAAACGAATTACGGAAATCCACGACAGCATCGAACTTCTGCCGGCGCAGATTCGAAAGCCATGTCATTTTTGCTTTAAGATCGGCATGTTTATCATAAATATACACGCGCTCGATGTTGGGATTTTCCTCAAATAGTGAGCGACCTTTAGGACCGACAACAACGGACATCCTGGCCTTAGGAAAGTCATTGAGAAGAATATCCATGGCCGGCGAAATCACAAGGATATCGCCGATGTTGGTCAATGAGACGACGAGAATGTTTTTAACTTCGGAGTTTTTGGTAAGCTTTGAAAACATCGTCCACCGTTATGACGCGCATGCATTCGTTCTGCAAACAACCCAGATGATAGCACGGCGTTTTGTTGCACCCGATTTCCTTATGAAGGACAACCGCACGTCCCCGGCCGCGCGGTCCGGTGATTTCCGGGCGAGTGGGACCGAAGAGCGCGATCGTATCCGTTCCGACGGCCGCGGCCACATGCAGAGGACCGGAATCATTAGAAATCACGACATCCGCGCGTTTAAAAAGCGCAAAAAGTTCTTCCAGACTTGTTTCGCCCGCCCAAACAACAGGATCGACGCCGGAATCACGGGCGATCCGCCCGACCAGCTCCTTGTCGCTCGGTGCACCGGGGATCAAAATCTTCACGCCGGTTTCTTGAACCAAACGCGCGATGAGCCTGCTGAAGTATTCAGCGGGCCACCTCTTTAAATCCCAATTCCCGCCGGTGTTGACCACCACCAAGGAATCGCCGGACTTGATGCCGGATGCCGCAAGTTTCTGTTCAACAGCGGATGAACGCTCCGCAGAAACATTCAGTTCACACGCCCGATCATCGACAGGGACGCCAAAACCCTCGACCACTTTTAGATATTCATCCGAGCGATGGAGGTCCGGTGATTCCAGAACAACCGTTTGAGTCAGAAAATGCGACTGCTTTTTTGTACCATAACCGATCCTCTGCGGAATTCCGGCGAGATAAACCAACAGCGCGCGCGTCATGGATCGATGCAGCATGAACGCGGCATCGAACTTCTTGCCGCGCAGCTCCAAAATCATATTCAGCTTTGCCCACGGATAGAAATGCTTGCCTTTCTCATCGTAAACGAGCACCTCATCGATAAACGGACAGTTGTTAAGCACATCCTTCACCCTCGGAACGGCAAGACAGCTTACGTGAGCGTTCGGGTAAGCCTTTTTCAAGGCCTTAAATACAGGCGTCGAGAAAATAGCATCCCCCAGCCAGTTGACGTTTACGACCAGAATGTTATTCATCGCCCAGCCGACCCCTCGTACATATCCAAAGTCAATCGCACCATTTTTGCGGATGAATAATTTTTCTCAACAAACATGCGAGCCGCTCTTCCCATGTCCCATGCATGGGCCGGGTTGGCCAGAACACCGCAGATAGCCTCGGCTAATGCCGCGGGATGTTGCGGGTCCACCAAAATACCGGTGCGGTTATGCTCCACAATGTCCGGAAGCCCGCCGACGCGCGTGACAACGACCGGAAGCCCCATGGCCTGCGCCTCCAGCACGGCAAGCCCCAAACCTTCCTGCAATGACGGCATCACAAACACATCAAACAAAGGAAGCACATCGGCGGTCAGATTGACAATCTTCCAAAACTCGACATTCTTGACTAGCCCAAGCCCGTCAACAATACGCCGCAGGTCATCTTCAAGGGGACCTTCGCCGACAATCAAAAGTTTCGCGTCCGGAAATTTCCCGACAACAATCTTAAATGCCCGGATGAGATCGGCGTGGCCTTTGACATCGGAGAGCCGGGCAATGATGCCAACGATGGGTGAAGCGTTGACCCGAAATTTCCGCCGGGTCTCCTCTCTTGCCGTCTGACTCGGAATCACAAACCGGGCCAGATCGATGCCGTTTGGGATCAAGGCAACACGGGAAGGCTCCACGTGGAAATCGTTCAATAAATGATCCCGCACCGGGCTGCTGATCGCCACAACCTTTTTTCCCCAGCACGGAAAAAGCCGGCGGATAATCTTCGGCTTGAAAAAACCGTGGCACGTGGAGAAATGAACCGCGTTTAAATGTTTCGCGTATCTCTCCCCCATAATCTGTCCCGCCCGGGTATTGGAATGAACGACATCAATCCCGAGCTTCGCGAATGTTTCGGCATGCGGCAGGGAAAAATAAATTCTCGGATCGCCGTCGGACTTCACGCGAAATCCGAATTCGAAATGTTTGCCCCCCAGAGATTCGAACGACCCGACCAGATTCCCTCCGCTGGTCAAAGCATACACGCCATGGCCGGCATCGATGAACCCGCGGGTCAACGTCAACAGGTAACTGCTGATGCCGCCGGTATTGAAATGATTAGCAAGGAACAATATTTTCATAGAATCACCTGATCAGTTCTTTGATTTTGGCAAAGACGTCTTCGGGAGATATTTCACGCATGCAGGCATGAGTCGTGATCTTGCAATTGGTGCCGTCGTAACAAGGCGCGCAAGTCAGGTCCCGTTTCATGACCGAAAAACGTTTGGCGGGCGGAAGATGCCGCACCGCATCGGTCGGACCGAAGAGAGCAACAAACGGCACCCCCATGGCCGCGGCCAGATGCATGGGCGCGGAATCCGGCGTCAGATAAACGCGGCATTTCTTAATCAGGGCCGCCAGCTGCAGAATATTGGTCTTCCCCACAAAATTAACAGGCTTCGATTTAGTCAGACTCATCAGCTGACGCACCAGCATTTTGTCCTTTGATTGCCCGGTTAACACAACGCGCATGTTCTCCGCCGCCAGAAGATCGCACAGACGGGCGATGTGTTCAACAGGCCAGTTCTTCGTTCCCCACTTTTCGGAAGCGGCCAGATTGATGCCGACGATATTCTTGCCATGCCCAAGCCATTCGGAATCGAGCAGATTCTGCACGTGCTCGACGTCCATGTCCGATGGCCAAAGTCCCAGCTGTGCATTCTTGTTATAGTTAATGCCTAGCATTTTCAGAATGCGGAATTGATGTTCAACCGGACCGATGGCAGTGACGTCATTCTTAATTTTATCCGTCAGCCAACCTCCCCACTTGCCGTTGTCAAACCCGTAACTTTCCCGCGGCCAGCTTAAAAGGGCCAGCCAGTGGCTCAACCGGTTATTTTGAAAATCGATAAACTGGTCGAACTGATATTTGCGTAACGCGCGCGCGATTGAAAGAACATAGCCGATATTTTTTCTCTTCTCCAAATCAAAAGGAATGACGCCGTTGATGTATGGACACTTCTGCAAAAGGATGGCGGAATTACGGCCGACCAGACAGTAAATCTTGGCATCCGGATATTTTTCGCGCAGCGCCTTCAAAGAGGCCGTCACCAGGACAACATCCCCCATCGCGCTTAATTTGACGACGAGGATGGTCACCGAAGTCAGCAGCTCCGTATAAACCTTGAGCGTAGCTTCAGCCATATGTTTCAACGTATACTTCTCGGCAATCTTCTTTTTCGCTTCGGCTACAAGCGACTGGCTGAACTTCGGTTCGTTCAAGAGACGCAGCACCGCGTCTGCCATTCCTTCCGTGTCTTTCGGAAGCACGAGAAGCCCGGTACGCTCATGATCAACCACCTCGATGATGCCGCCGATTTTAGTCGCCACCACCGGGACCCCGGCCGCCTGCCCCTCGATGATCACGCGGCCGAATGCTTCTTGAGTGACTGTCGCCATCACCAGCACATCCACCTGCGACAAAAGCTGGGGAACATCCGAACGGCTGCCTAAAAATTCGACGTGATTTCGCAGGCCCAGACGGCGGGCTAAAACTTCCAGTTCCTGTTTATATTCCGGTTTGGACGCGGGCGCGTCACCGATGATCCAAATTTTACAAAACGGTTTGGCCCTCACAACTTTGACCATGGCTTTGAGAAAATATTCATGCCCCTTAATGGGCGAAATGCGCCCCACAATGGCGATGACCGGATACGTTTTCTCCGTGCGGCGCGGCAGATTGAACTTGGAAAGATCGACACTGCGGGATATCAGACGGATATTTTCAGAAGGCACTTTGAAATCATGAACCATGTGACGGCCGATGACTTCGCTGATGACGATGACAAGTTTGCTTAATCCCATGACCCTGCTCAAAGGGTTGCTGGAATAATATCCGTGGCAGGTTGTGATAAACGCCGCCTTGGCTTTGCGGCTGGCGAAATAGGCAATCCAGGCCGGAACGCGCGAACGCGCGTGCACGACATCCACTTTCTCCTTGAGAAGAATATTGACCAGCTTGTGATAACACTGGATCATTGAAATCAGGGATTTCTTATGGACGGGCAGAGTGTAATGACGGGAACCGTCCTTGACCAGCTGGTCGACCAGCTTGCCGCCGTTGGATACGACGATGGACTCATGCCCATGTTCGACCAAATATTTGGCGAAGTCGACGGTGCCTGTTTCAACTCCGCCGACATTAAGTTCTGGAAGGATCTGAAGGATTTTCATTAGGAGGACGTTTAATTAAAAACCAGTGGTTGCGGTTTATAGTTGATAGTTGTTGGTTGATAGTAGACCGTTAACCACCCACTATCTCCTATCCACCATCAACCATCTAATTTCAAACCATACGCTCAACAACGCTGGCGATCGCCTCACGGTCGTTGATGGATTTCAAATGAATCTTGTCGCTGATGACGTTGTACAAGGCTTTACTGATTCCCTTGACCGGACAAACAACCACATGGCCCTGGTGACTTAACGTATCGACGAAACGTTCGTATTTGTTGAGCCGAGCTTCGGCATCCCCGGAGTTGGTGACGTTAAAAACGACTGTCTTTTTTCCCGAGCTCACAGCCTCAGAAACCATGGAGATGCTTTCACCGGAAACCAGGATATAATCTGAAAGGCCGAGGATCCCGCCGACAGCTTCGGGAACATCGGTATTGGCAGCGCTGATCATCAAAGAACATCGTTCGAACTTCTTGAGCTCACGCCACAGAATCTGTTCAATATTTTCGGGAGTCCGCCGGGATGTGGTCAGAAGCAAGTCCGCATTCAACTGAAGGGCAACTTCCTTCACCTGATGAATGAGCACTTTAATCACCGATTCTGTGAATTCAATATTTTTTGTATCTCCGCCGATGAAGATGCCGATCTTGGTGCGGTAACTGTTTTTAAGATGAGAAAAACGGTTCAGCAGAAGCTTTTTCTGATCTTCCATGTAGTCGCTGTCGACAAGATTCAAAGCCGCGCGCGTGACCGCGACAACCGCCTTCGTCGGTTTAATTTTGGGCGCGTCATGCTCGGGAAGGACTACCAGATCGAAAGAATTCAAGGACAACGGCTTGGGCTTAAGGATGGCGATACTTTTGGCCATCTGCCATGGTGAAGCCATAAAATTGACGGCGGCGCCCGCCGAGCCGCATGAAATGATATAGTCGGCCTTACGCTCGATCAGCTGATCGAATGATGCTTTCTCCAGTACGAGCTTTAATATCCCCGGTGAGCGCAAATCGGAGAACCACTGCCCCAGAAATGCCGCCAAGGATAGAAGCCTGCGCTTTCTAACTGAAATGTCGACCGTTGTTAAGAATGGCGTCTTTTCTTTCTTCACCAGGGCTTGGGTGATGATGGCCGCCAGCGCCTGCGACTGCCGCAGGTGGCCTGTTCGTCCATCGTTTAAAATCACAATATTCGCGCTCTTGGAATATTTCCATATTTTATAGAACCACATATATTCATGCGGATGCCCATTGATCTTGTATTCGAAACTTTTGATGATCGCCTCGAGATTGACCGTCAAATCAGCCTCGTCCCCTTCACCTGTCCGGATAAGCTCCAGCGGACGGTCCACAATCAGACGATGAGTTCCGTCGTCATTACGGGAAATATCAACCAGGCAGATGGCAGCGCCGTGCTTGAGGGCGAGGCGCACAGCGCCGGTTGACATCGAAGCCTTCCGGCCAAAAAATGAAACCAGCTCCCCCTCCTGCCCGCCCTGGTCGGCTACAAGGGTGACGATCTCGTTGTTTTTTAGCCGGCGGATGATCTCGCGCGTTCCGTCGCCGGGATTGATAATTTTACAGCCTGCCGCCACGCGGTAAGATGTCAGCAGATTATCGAGAAGCCCGGCCTTCACCTGCGGGTTAGCAATGAGATTGTACGGGTGTCCCTGCATACTTCCGACAATATTGGAAAGTTCCCAGTTGCCGGAATGCATGGAAAGAAAGATAACGCCTTTTCCTCGGGACAGCGCTTCTTTAACATGTTCTTGCCCTTCCGAAGAAACCATCGGACGGAAACCTTTTTTGGTCACCAGAGGCAGACGCAGAAGCTCGACAATGTTCTGACCAAAATTCTTATAACACTTCTTTAATATCCGCCTGATCTCGAGGTCAGTTTTGAACGCGCAAAATGCCGTGCGCAGATTGTTGTACGCAATCCGTTTGCGGCGCATGCTCGTGTAATAACCCATGAGTCCGATGAAACGTCCAATAGCCAGAGCCATTCCGGCCGGCAGGCACATAAGAAAGGACGATGCGATTTTAACGATGTAATAAACGGTTGATCCCATCAGCGAGATGCTGCTCCCCTTGAATAATTTCGATTTGAATATTTAACACAAAAACGTCATACCCGTTCCATGCATCTTTAAACGCATTAAGCTTAACGGCATCCTTGGCAGTCGTGACCACCGTGCGGACACCGATAGTGTCACAGGCATTCTTGATTGTATTTATATCTTCGGCACTATAGCAGTGATGATCGATGAAATGAACAAATTCTTTAACATCTGCACCAAGGTCTATCAGCAGGGATTTGAACGATAATGGATCGCCGATGGCGCAAAAAGCAATGACCGGTCCAACGATTCGATCGAGACCTGCCGATGCATCGGCATAAACATTTGTTAACGACTTAGGCTTGTGAACAGTTTCCACAATCGGCGTTTCGGGACACAGGAGCGCGAGTTGTTTTTTCAATTCGCTGATGTCCGCGCGGTCGGTCTTCGTGAGCACCAGGACATCGGCACGCTTCAAAGATGACAGCGGTTCGCGCAGAATTCCCGCCGGCAAAAGGCATCCGTTCCCGAAAGGCCTTGCCGCATCAATAAGAACAATGTCCAGATCTCTCTCCAGTTTCCAGTGTTGAAATCCGTCAT
>JAGNTT010000032.1:12583-14589 GCA_017987425.1 Candidatus Omnitrophota bacterium | reverse complement strand
CTTCCCAGTATAAGCACAAATTTTTGCATCAAAGGAATTTCTATAAACATGAATCCTGTGCCTAAGCAGGCAAAGAAGATGATAAATGGATCAACAGATTTCGGAGGCATGCGTTTAATTTCTTGATTCTTAAAGAAATGTAACGGTAATGCGATGAATAAGATAATGAAGATAAGTGCTTGCAGGAAGATCAATGCCTGGGTCATAAAAATAATTGTACCCAGATGATGCACGACGATCACATCCCGCGGGTTAAAATCTTTTAGTTTGTAGTATTTATAAAAAAACGGGCTGTCGTCGGTAATGACGGACACATCGAAAGGATAAGCGTCTTCAAAGGCTTTCAAAGTATTATTTTTAAATGCCTCGATGTAATCGTTAAACGCGAGGAGCGGACTGGTTGATTTCAAGACACGTTCTTCGGCGGGGGCAAGCATGAGGATATCATGCTCTTTAAAATATTTTGTTACAATGGCCCTTTGTTGAGGGCTAAATGGTGTTTTCTTGATCAGGAAAACGGACCAATCACCCACCCCAACAATGATATGATCCAGCGGATTGGTAACGCCGCGGCTTTTTAAGGCTGCAAGGGCAATGGCGTATAATCGTAATTCTTCCCTGGGTTTTGCCGGGAATGACCAGCGGTAAATGTTGAGGATTCCGTCGTCCGTCAATGTCCGTAAATAGTCTTCTACAGCATTCCTTGTATAGAGATAGCTTTCCGCGTAAGCATAGGCACCGGATGAAAGGCCTGAAAACGTATCGACTCCATTGAGGACAATAAGATCAACGCTTTTTTCCGGCATGCTTTTGACCAGATGTCTGCCGTCGATGGCATAAACTTTTGTATTTTCGCTTGTATATATCCTCCCCGAATACTCATATCTTGATCCCCCGGGAGACATTTCCCGAACAATAGCCGGGTTGATTTCAGCGCCCCATATTTGTTTGGCGCCGTGTGTGTGTGCCATAAAAATATCCCGGCCTCCGCCTGCGCCGATAATCAAAACTTTTGGTTTATCCAGCAGCGTGTATGGGACTTCCATGCGTTGACTGAATAATTTTATCTGTGAATTGTTCTGGGCCATGGCTTGCGGGCTTAGGTTGAAAACCGGCGTACCACCCAGAAAATTTGTGGAGAAATAAGAAAATTCGGGTTGAGGATCCACATTAATATTAAAAGTCCCGGTGGCCTCGATAGACATCTTATCCCGATCGTTTTTATCCTTCATTCGGAATACATCCGTTCGCCCCAAGGGATGCCAGCGCGAAGAGACGTAATCATAATTATTCTTTTCAAAATATCCCGGAATCCATTCCCATCCTTTGCGTGGATCAACGGAATAATCGATCGGCTCTTTGAACGTATAAAAGCCCAGGAAGAACACGATGATGGTGCCGGACAGTAAGATCCATTTTATTTTAGGCGAGGCTATCCAGATAGCTGTTAAAACACATGCGAAGGAAAGTATGGCCAGGGAGTGATAAACATCGAAATTGTTGATCAGCGGAAAGAACAGGTAGGCGCCGAGGCCTGCGCCTAACAGATCAAAGAAATACAGCTTGTGTCCTTCGTTAGGATTGTTTGTGAAAAGATAAACAATGGTAAAACCGATTAAAGTAAACGGGACCATGAAAATGGTATATGCCAATAAAAGCATGGCAATGGACTCTAAGCTGCTGAATATAGAGACAATATAGTCCACCCGTATTGGGAGATCCTTCAATAAAAGGGAGGTGCTCAATGTGAAAAGACCGGAAAGAAATAATAAAAACCCCAAAAGGGTGTTTGTTTTGAATTTCCGGAAGTAATTGTTGAACACCAGAACGAAGTTGGCTCCGATTCCGAAACCCAGCATAGCGAAGGGGATCACGGTATAAACCACATGGTTCCAGGCTTTAAGATTTAAGACGCGGGTTAGAAATAATTCCAAACTTACGCAGACGAGGGAAAGGAGGAAAATAACAAGATAGCGACTAAACATAAATTAATTCCTTAAATTTTA
>JAGNTT010000032.1:0-12483 GCA_017987425.1 Candidatus Omnitrophota bacterium | reverse complement strand
AAACCACATGGTTCCAGGCTTTAAGATTTAAGACGCGGGTTAGAAATAATTCCAAACTTACGCAGACGAGGGAAAGGAGGAAAATAACAAGATAGCGACTAAACATAAATTAATTCCTTAAATTTTATAAAGTTAATTTGTTACAACTTTATCATAAAGGCTTATAATTTAAACACTAATTTGTCATTACTCTATTTCAGTGGACAGTCATTTTTCTGCCCCTCGGAAACATAATCAGGTGCTTGTTGAGATCACGACGCCAATGTTTATGCAAGCCCGCATGCGAACCCCCAAAATTCCTGCAATAGGTAGGCCGGATCCGGATTGTCCCTGGTCCTCTTTTTGAGAATATCAAAGAGGTCGATCATTCTTATGTTGTGCTGTTGAACATAAAGGATGGAAAGCATATTCCAGTCGGGAAGATGTCCTGCAATCGATGGCATTAGGTATTCTTTATATGTTATGCTTGAAGTGCCCATCGTAGTTATAAAATTCTGTTTTTTAGTAAATATCCGATTCCATTACGCCACTAAATTTATGATTGTCAGCGGGTTAGGCCGGTGTTATTATATGGTCATTCAAGAACCGTTGCGAACGGAGAAGAAGTTTGCGAAGTCCTGCCACAAAAGTATGGTGGATGTTCTGGCGAAGATGCGTTGCGGCTGCGATCATCGGTGTTTTTTCGTTCACTAATACCGTTGCTGTTTATGCCCAAAGCATTTCCAATCTCCCCGTCCCGGGCACCCGGGTGGGCTTAAGCGCTCAATTCCAACCCGCTCTCCTTAAAGCAGTTAAAGTTCATACCGATAATCCTTTCCAATTTGATTTCATCGTTGATACCGGCGATTCAGTGCTTGAGGGCCAAGACCTCAAGGATGAATCGAGCCGTCTCATCAAATACTTCCTTGCCGCGTTAACCACTCCCGAAGACGATCTTTGGGTCAACCTTTCGCCGTCCGAGAAAGACAGGATCATTCCCGAATCATTCGGTAAGACCGAAATGGGAAGGGACCTTCTCGCTCAAGATTATATTCTCAAACAGATCAGCGCCTCGCTGCTTTATCCCGAAGAAGAGTTCGGCAAACGATTCTGGGAAAAAGTTAAGGCCGAGGCCAAAACCAAATACGGTGTGACGGACATGTCTTTCAATACCTTTAATAAGGTATGGATCGTTCCGGAGAAGACCGTTGTTTACGAGAGCGGAACGACGGCTTATGTCTCGGAGGCCAGGTTCAAGGTCATGATCGAGAAAGATTATCTGACGCTGCAGAACAACAAGGCAAACAGCAAGCCTTCGGAAAATTCCGCTGAAGATCGTCTGGACGAAGTTTCATCCAAGATCATGCGCGAGATTGTCATTCCGCAGCTTGAGAAGGAAGTCAATACCGGCAAGAATTTTGCCTCTATACGTCAGGTCCTCAATTCGCTCGTCCTTGCGTATTGGTACAAGCAGCGTCTGAAGGACAGTATTCTTTCCAAACTGTATTCCGACAAGAATAAAGTTACCGGCGTCGACATTGAAGACAAAACAGAAGCCCAGCAGATTTACAACCACTATCTCGCTGCCTTCAAGAAAGGCGTTTACAACTATATTAAGGAAGATTACGATTCCGTCACTCAAACGACTGTTCCGCGAAAATATTTTTCAGGCGGGGCGTTGATGACGCTTAGGGAAGGGCAGAATGTCGAGATCAGGCCGGGCGGGAATTTCTCCGGCGTTCCGGGCATTACGGGCAATGCGTTTGATGTCAGCGTTGTCGTCAATCCGGAACAGCAGGCGCCTAACTCCCTGGCTTCTACCAACTTTGCGCACGTCCGTAATTTTGAGCGTCTGGAAAGAATATTGCGTTTAGTTGCCAAGGCTGAGACGGGGGGCGTTTTATCGGCAAAAAGTACTCCGGCTGAAATATTTGAATTCCTGATCGACAGGCTTAAACAAAAAGGTCTGGTCAACGAAAGTGTTGATGAGAGCGGCAATGTCATTTTGAGAATCACACAGCAGGCGCAGCAAGACCGATTAGGAGATGCGATATACCGATGGGTCGTTAATCCCACGGAAGGTTTGGGAGCTCCGGCGGTCAATTTTCAGTCTTCTGCGGAAGGCGCGTGGAAAGGCCAATGGCTCATCATCGGTCTGGAAAGTGAATTGAATAATCCGGGTATTTTGCGGCATGAACAGGAAGAGGCCAATTACCGTCGGGCAAATCCCAATGCCAGCTGGGTTGAGGCGCATAATGCTGTTGTCAGAAAATTAAATGAAGGCGTTCTCATATCGGATGAAGCGCTTGAAAAAGGTCCGGGCTCCGGCGCGGATTTGGGAAGCGCGATCGGTGATTGGTGGAAAAGATTTACCGGCAGCAACAAGTTCGAAGCAGATATTGACCAATTAAGACGCCAGGGAGCGAGGATCATCGAGACGGACATGACGCTTGATTACGGCGGCCTGGACAAGTGGAATGTGGTGAGGATTCTCGTCGATTTTGTGCAGAACCATAAGCCGGCGGACTCCAAGGGTACGCGCACCGATGTGACTTTTCATTTGAAAGACGGAAGGGTTTTGACGTTATCGGATGCAGCGGTCAAAGATCTGACTTCCGAGCAGGTTGACTACATCGAGATCGCCGATGACGGCATCGGATATGATGCGGACCACCTGAAATATTTTCTGACGACCAAAGGCTCCGCTGAGGAAGGCGGCAAGTTCGGCGAAGGTTTGAAAATCGCCACTGCTGCTGCACTTAAGCGCGGGTTCACGGTCGAATTCCAGTCGCGCAACTGGCAGGCCCGTCCGGTTGTCTCCAAGAAGACGTTGAACGAGGGTTTCCCCAACGAGATTACTACATATAACATTTCTTTCGCGGTCATCAATGCTTCCCAGATTGCCGGATCGAGAACGATCATCCGTTCTCCTGACTCGGATCTGCTCGAGGCATCCAAAAATCTGCCGAACCTGGTGCTTGCATTGCGCAGCGGTTTTACTCCGCTCAGCCACGACGATACAATCGGAGAAATTGTCGAGGCGACAAGCCAGGGCACCAGCGCCGTTTATGTCAAAGGCAACCATGTCATGTATCTGCCTGACAACAACGTCAGCAGGCTTCAGGCGCTGTTCAGCTACAATCTGTTTGATGATGCGACATTGGGCCGTGACCGCGATACGGTCCCGAGACTTGAATTGAATACCGCCGTACAGAAACTGCTTATCAGAAATGTCAATCCGGATGTAATCAAGAAATTCATCGAAGCGAGCGTGGTCAGTGCCGTCAACGGTAAAGTGGAAGGCGCTGATGACAGATACTATGAGCAGGGCCTGGGTATCTGGCGAAATCAGCTTGAAGACATGAGTTCTGAAGGAGCGGAACTTTGGCGGAATGTGTTTTACACCATGTTCGGAGAGAATGCTTTTATCGGTGAGTTTGACAGCAGGGGAAATTTGACCCAGTCGACGGAGAATGCGATCGCCAGCGGTAAAACCCCGGTTTATGTGCAGGGTGCGGCTGTTGCGTTCCTGGAACATGCCGGCGTGAAAAGAGCATCGCAGCTGTATTTTTCCAAAGAGGTGAAGGTCGACACCGGACTCACGTTGAGTTACCGCGAGTCGGCCTGGGGATATGACCGCATTTTGATCGACGCTGTTCAAAATCATCTCGGTGCCGACTCAGGCGCGACGCAGGTCAAAGTTGAGTTTTTATTGAAGGGACAGGAAAATCAATGGATTGATCTTAACCGTATCGGCGAATACTCCGATGACCAGATCGCCGCCCTTCGAATTTCCGATAACGGAAACGGTTATGATTACCGTCTGCTTGGCCTGCTTCACAGCACCAAGGCGAAAGTTTTCGATGCTGCCGGCGGGTGGGGAGAAGGATTGAAAATGCTCTCCGCGGCCGCCCTGCGCGCCGGCCTGGGACTCGAATTGCGCTCAAGATACTGGCAGGCGGAGGCAGCGACGGAGAAGAAATATTTCAACAACGCCGAGGGTGCTCTTGTCGATGTCGATGCGTTAAATTATAAAATGGTCAGTATCCTGGGTGAACCTTTGCAGGGATCGCAGACAATCTTTACCAAATTAAACCCGGAATTTCTCGTCATTGCCAGAAATCTTCAGCAGAAAGCGCTGACGCTGAACACTTCTTACGCTCCGGTCAGCCGTACTTCGGTGGGTGAGATTGTGACGTTCGACCGGAACACAACTTATGTTCAGGGTCTTGAAGTGACGGACGCGGTCAACGACCACCGGACCTTGATGGCTTACAACTTTTTGGGGATCAACGGCATCATTGTTTCTCCGGACCGTAATGTTCTGCACGCCGGAAAAGTGAAAGAAGCTGTCGGGAGAATGATGGCGGAGACGACTTCGGTCGAGGCCTTGACGATTGTGCTCACCGAGGCTGTTGACCAGCCGGGGAATTATCATCCGGAGTTTCAGGACGCCACGAAGAATCCGAATTTTACCAATCAGGAAACATGGCGATTGGCTTGGGACAGGGTTGTTCAAAACAAACAATGGGATGTTAAAAAAGTCGTCATCAAAGACCGCAGCCTCGATCTGGACGCGCAGATCCTTCTGCGTAATATGGGTTATGAGGTCCTTGAGATGGACAGCAGCATCGCGAATGTGGTCCACAGTCTGGGCGTGCATTACGGTACCGAGATTTTAAATCCGGTGTTTGAATACATTTCCATCGACGAATTGACTCCCCAGGAACGGCAGGTTCTTGAACTGCGCACTCTCATCGACCGGAAACTCGCGGAGGTTTTGGGCCTAACATTTAGCACTAGCCCGATCGAAATATTCACGTCGGTCCGTAGTACTCTCACGGGCGAGGAATTGTCCGGCTGGCACGGGTATTGGGAGACAAAGACCGAAAGAATCGGCATAATCAGATCCCAATTGAGAAGTCCTATCGAATTCGGCATGACGTATCTTGAGGAAATGGGCCACAGACTTTCGCAGGCGGATGATTACACGAGAGAGTTTACCAATTTCTTCAGAAATACTCTTGTGCAGGAAATTTTCCGGCAGAACGGAATTTCTCTTGAAGCTATTGCGTCGGAAAATCCCGGTGGTATCGACCTTACTTCCGATCGTCTCAATGTGGACATTCAAAACCGCGGGAATGATTTTGAATTTGATATCGACCCAGCCCAATGGCAGGATGTAACAATCAGCGGATTTGTTCCAGTCATCATCAATATCGCCCCCGTCACAGATCTTCCTTTATTTCTCAGCGGCGATACGGTTCCTTCCGAGAAGTTCACAGTCGCCAGTAATTCTAATTAATCCGTCAGAGAAGTTGTGGTCGCACGTAAAGGGAAGTGCTGCTTGCGGTTTTATTCTTCCGCTATTTTTGATGTTTTAAAAGAGCCTGATGTTTTCTTTACGCGGACTTTTTTGCAGTAGGGGCATTCAATTTCCTGCTGCTGCCAGCTCCATGGTCCTGTATCGACTTCCTGAACTTTATATGTTCCGCCGCATGTCGCGCATGTCTCATTAAAGTTTATTCCACGATCGCTCACTCCCACCTCCCGGATTTGTAAGATTCAGGTGTTCAGTATAGCAAAGTCGCAGACGCCGAAGTAATATAGTAGCAATCAGGGCAGTTGGCTTTGTTCCTGAAGCTATCGATAAACCTTAAGGTTATGCTGAATGCCTCACGTCCGTCATCATTTTTGGAATCATACCTCCGTTTATTACTATTGCTTACGCTGGTTTATTCTTCTTGCCTTCGGGCTCATCATCTATGCCCAGTCCTTCGGCTTCGGTTTTGTTTTTGACGACCATATTTTTATCGTCACTAACGAGGCCATTACGGATTTCAAAAAACTTAACGAAATCTGGGGAGCGTTTCCGCTTACCCGTTTAATCGGGATGTATTCGTTCGCGTTTAATTACATGCTGAACCAGCTGAATCCTGCCGGCTATCACATCTTTAATTTTATTGTGCACATTTTGACGACAGCCTTGGTTTGGGGGACGGCCGGCTTGTTGTTCAGGATAAGGCCCGCGGCAGGCATGTCTGAATTCCTCCGTCGGGAATTGCCGTTTGTGATTGCTCTTCTTTTTCTTGTCCATCCGTGTCAGACACAGGCCATAACCTATATATCTCAACGGTTTGAATCTCTGGCGACGATGTTTTATCTCGCCGCGATTTATTATTATTTGTGTGCCCGTACATCGACCGCCGGTTCCGTCCGGATCTTGTTTTGGGCCGCGACGGCTGTATCGGTTGTTCTGGGGATTCTCAGTAAAGAAACTGCCTTCACCATTCCGTATATGATCCTTCTGGTTGAACTGATGATCATACGAAAGGACGGGGCTGCCAGTTTTTTGAGATGGCCGCACGTAAGTCTTATTTTTGCCGCATGTTTGGTGTTTGCGGCGATATGGATCAAGCTGGGTTTGAGTAAACTTGATATTTTATTTTCTTCAGTTGTTTCCGAATCGCACGACGGAGATATTCTGGCTCCGTTCCAGTACGCGCTCACACAGATGCGCGTGTTTTTAACCTTTGCGCGTTTGCTGGTGTTTCCGGTGAATCAGAATCTGGAATACGATTATCCGATGTCGACCGGACTCTTCAGTCCGCCGCTGACGTTCATCGGGCTATGTTTGGTCGCGGCGATGCTTGCACTTGTTTATAAAATCCGCCGCCGTTTGCCATTGATCGCCTTCGGTCTGGTCTGGTTGCTTGTCACGTTTTCTATAAATTTGGTTCCGCGGCCGAACGTTATATTTGAACACAAACTTTATTTGATTTCTTTCGGTTTCTTCCTTGCTGCGACAACGGCCCTGGCCATGTTGATCAGAAGTCCGAAAGTTTTATCGGGAATGCTTGTGATTGTGGTGATCGTTTTGACTATTGTCAGTGTCCAGCGCAATCATGTCTGGAGCAGAGAACAGCTTTTGTGGGAAGACGCACTCAAAAAATCACCAGGCAAGGCGCGTGTGTACGCCAATCTCAGCAGAATTTACAGCGATGGCGGCCGCGATACCGATGCTCTTGAACTGATGAACAAAGCTGTTTTACTTCGGCCCGATGAATACATGTTTTATGTGAACCGGGGGATTATTTTTTCCCGGCTCGGAATGCCGGAGGAAGCGCTGAAGGATTTCGACAAAGCCATCTCGCTTAACCCCAGGCTCGAAGTTTATATGGCTCGTGCTGAGTTTTATCTGACCCAAAATAAAGAGGATAATGCTTTGGCGGATTTGGCTGAAGCAATCCGGATCCTGCCCCAGTATCAGAATGCCTATATTGTCAGGGGAAGTTTTTGGATGCGCAAAGGGCAGTATGAAGCGGCTTTGTCGGACTTCAACCGCGCGCTTGCGATCGCCCCGCATAATTATGGGGCCCTGATCAACCGCGGCGCCGTTTATTTCTCAACGGGTAATTATGAAAAGGCCCTTACTGACTTTACGCACGCGCACAGTATTGAACCGACGGAGCTTACCCATAAAAACCGTGCCTATTGTTTACTTGCATTAAATCAGATCAAGGAAGCGCGGAAAGAATTCGAAGCTGCGCTCGTTTTAAATCCCGATGACGCCCAAACGCGCGCCCAATACGAAAAAATCAAGCCGTAACTCCTCTAAAATCTGCCACTTGTATCTCTCGTCCTTCTCGAACACTCATGTAAAACATTTAATGTTAATTTCACTGCCCGTTAATGCGTTTGGTTCTAACATGAATTTCAAACAAAGGAGGGTAGTATGAAAATATGGACCATAACTTTATTGTTGCTATCATGTTTTGTTCCTTTTGGCTTTGCGCAGGGTGTGCCTGACATGCAAAGAGATGTCATGCGTTCCGAGGGCGCATGGGAAGTGAGTCTCCAGGGCGGAGGAATTTTTCCTCACAAGACTGACCGTTTCGATGATACGGAATTTGCCGCCGGACGCATCACCTACGACCTCTCGCAGAATGTCGCTTTCGGTATCGAATCCGGCTGGTTGAGATTTCAGGATGAGATCGGCGGAACCAAATACGGCAGGATCGACGGAATGCCGGCGCTTGCGGAAGTTCAATTGAAATTGCCCGTACAGAGCACGGGCAACCGTTTCGTCCCCTACGCGATCGCAGGCGCGGGTGTTGTCGTCTGGAATTATCGCGAGAGTTCAATCTTAAGAGATGCTGGAGCGAAAGTTGAGACGGATACGCATTTTGCCGCTAAGGGGGGGATGGGTTTCGATTATTACATCAACAGCACGTTGGCTATATTTCTCGAAGGATCATATTTATTTTCCCGTTTCGCGCCTAAGGTTCATGGCGGCGGCACAACTGTTACCACCAAGGCCGATACCGGCGCGGTTTTAGCCGGCGGCGGTCTGAAAGTCCGTTTTTAAAGATTTAATCTTTATGTGCGGGGCCGTTATTCATGGCCCCGGCATCTTCCTCTTATTTATTGGGGGCCGATGACGTCTGTTTTAAAACCCCGGATAATTGAATGAATATCAATGCCATTCAAATATGGCCGCTCAATAAATTTGCGGATTTCTTTGTCATAAAGTGTGTGATGATTTCGTGTATTTATGTCCGCGCGCAAGATATTCAAGAATCTGGACTTATTCCTTGATTCCGGACAAGCGAACCGTAATATAAGCATTAATGGCCCGCCTTATTTTCCTATTGATTTCGTTGATCATAGTCTTGGTCAATTGGTATTTTTCCGATGCTCTTCCGGGGATCTGGTGGTCAATGCTGTTTTTCGGCCCGTTGATCGCCATCGGTCTCGTCGACATGCTGCAAAAGCGCCGGGCCATCCGCCGCAATTTTCCCGTCATCGGCAATCTTCGATATTTTATGGAAGCCTTCCGTCCCGAGATCAATCAGTATTTTGTCGAGTCCAACACGTCGGGTACGCCGTTTAACCGCCTGGAGCGTTCGCTGGTGTATCAGCGCGCCAAGGGCGAACTGGATACGCTGCCTTTTGGAACTCAGAAGAATGTGTATGAAGTCGGCTATGAATGGGTGACTCATTCGGTCATTCCCGTTCATGTGGATCATCAAACGCTGCGTATCATCATCGGGGCCGGACGCGGCAAACCGTATTCGGCGAGTATTTTCAATATCGGCGCGATGAGTTTCGGATCGCTCAGCAAGAACGCTGTGATGGCGCTTAATCAAGGCGCGCGCATGGGCGGTTTCGCTCAGAACACCGGCGAAGGCGGGCTCACGCCTTATCATCTGCAGGGAGGGGACATTATCTGGCAGGTCGGCACCGGTTATTTCGGCTGCCGCTCATCCGACGGGAAATTCTCCGCCGAGCGCTTCAGGGAAAAGGCTTCGCTTCCTCAGGTGAAGATGATCGAACTTAAAATTTCCCAAGGCGCCAAGCCCGGACACGGCGGTATTCTTCCGGCGGAAAAAGTGACGAAGGAAATTGCCGAAATCCGCGGTGTTGAGATGGGTAAAAGCGTCCTTTCTCCGCCGGGCCATTCGGCCTTCAGCAACCCGCTGGAATTTGTGGAATTCATCGAACGATTAAGAACGCTTTCCGGCGGAAAGCCCGTGGGATTTAAAATCTGTATCGGAAAGCCTCGGGAATTTATGGCCATGTGCAAGGCCATGCATAAGACCGGCATCACGCCGGACTTCATTACCGTCGACGGCGGCGAAGGCGGCACCGGCGCCGCTCCGCTCGAGTTCTCCAACTATGTCGGATCTCCGCTGAACGAAGGGCTCGTGATCGTTCACAATGCGCTCGTCGGATTTTCCCTCCGCGATAAGATCAAAATTATTTCCTCCGGCAAGATCAACTCCGGTTTCGGTATTCTCAAACACATGGTCATGGGCGCGGACCTCTGTTATTCTTCACGCGGCATGATGCTGTCCTTGGGATGCATCCAGGCGCTTCAATGCAACACCAATCATTGCCCGACGGGTGTAGCGACGCAGAATCCGTATCTGGTCAACGGCCTGGTGGTGACGGACAAGAACAAGCGTGTCGCCAATTTCCAGAAAGCGACGGTCAAAAGTTTTGCGGAGATTCTGGGAGCCATGGGCTTTCATAGTCCAAAACAACTGAGACCCCGGCATCTGATGCGGCGCATCTCGCTTTCCCAAGTCAAAGATTACAGTGAAATTTATCCCTTTCTCAAGGACGGCGATCTGCTCAGGGATCCTGTCCCCCCAGAATATGAACTTTCCTACCGGTCTTCTTCCGCTGAGACATTTGAACATGTTGTGTAAATTCGGCTCTTTCTTCTTTTGTTCAAGCCCCATTCCTAAAATAAAGCAGTTCTGGATATAAAGTGTCAGTTGTTTCTCACCTGGAATCATTCTCTTTCAATTTATTCAAATAAGATAAAATGCCGATGGTGTGGCTAAATGAAAGAGGGTGTGTCCTTGAGGATTGTCCGGATAATTTTCGCGGCTGTATCTATTGCCTCGCCTGCAGGGGGGTCTTATTTGACTCTTTCTACGGCACCATCGGCGGGTCTTCTTACGCCGGCGCGCAAGATGCTCCAGTGGATGAACTTATTGTTGAGGGAAATGTCGGTGTCGGGACCATCACACCACACGGAGCGTTTTTGGTCGTCGGGCACGTCAACGCATCGGGAAGTCATCCGACGTTGTACAGCTGCGGAGACCGCGGCCTTCGGAAGTCGGCAACGATTATACCGTTATACTTACGGGCGGCGTTGGTGCAGTCGGTTGTATATCGACATTCGCGAAGCAGTACACAAAAATTCCTGTCTGCCAGGTGTCGCAGCAGGCATTGAGCCGGCTTAACATACTCCGTAATACGGAAATTCCCATATTGATCACAATTCTTCAGATTGGATTGGGGACCAACAAGCTGGATGTTGTCTGCATCAGGCGGGATTAAGGCTCTTTTGAAATTGAACGCGGTAAAATCGCAAGTCTTGACGTTCATGTAAGTATAGGTTATATTATCAGCGTAAGTTTTGGTTTGGGCAAAGGCGCCCGGATCGATTTTAGACACAGATGTCCTGTACCAGCCGGTGCAGGATTTTTTATTTTGGGCATTGAAGCCCTCGATTGGCCGTTGCGCGGTGGAATCGGGGGCTATTTTTTTTGTCAGTCGTCAGTATCCGTGGACTGAAACACTAACGGGACACTGATACTTACAACCAGGAGGTCTTGATGAAAACAGCACTCAAGGAAAAACCGGAGGCGCCGGTTAAACGGCCGGTGCCCATTAAACGGTTTACTGAATCCGGAATTTTTAACCGTTACAGGCTTGATGACTTTCACGATGAAATGATCTGCGGTCAGGATGGTATCCGCGACTGGTACAAGTTTTTCAGCGACAGCATGAGCCACATGGGATTTGCCGAGATAGTTCACCGACAAAGAGCGGCCGAGCGGGCCTTTATGTCGATGGGTATTACATTTAATGTTTACCGCGACGGTGCCGGTATCGAGAGGATATTTCCGTTTGATATTATTCCCCGCATCATCGGCACGCAGGAGTGGGAAACGATTGAAACCGGTCTCAAGCAGCGCATCAGCGCGCTTAATCATTTTATCAAAGACGTCTACGGCGACCAGAAAATCATCAAAGATGGAATTATTCCCGGTGAGATTGTTTTCTCCAGTGCGGGATATTTGAAACAATGCGAGGGACTGAAGCCTCCGCGCGGACTTTGGGCGCACATCAGCGGCATCGACATCATCAAGCACAATGACGGGATCAATTACGTTCTGGAGGATAATTTGCGCGTGCCTTCGGGGGTTTCTTATGTTCTTGGTAATCGCGAAATTATGAAGCGCACATTTCCGGAAGTGTTTGAAGACATCGAGGTGCGTCCGGTCAACGATTACCCTCTTCGTCTGCACGAAATCCTGGAATACCTTTCTCCCCGTGACAAACCGACCGTCGTTGTCTTGACGCCGGGCATTTACAACTCCGCTTATTTCGAACATTCCTTTCTCGCTCAGCAAATGGGTGTCGAACTGGTGGAAGGCCGCGATCTCGTTGTACAAGACGGTTTCGTCCATATGCGTACCACGCGTGGTTTCCGTCGGGTGGACGTTATTTACCGTCGTATCGATGATACATTTCTTGATCCGACGCGTTTCCGCGAAGATTCGCTATTAGGCGTGCCCGGATTGTTTGATGTTTACTCGCGCGGCAATGTGGCGCTTGCTAACGCGCCGGGAACCGGTGTCGCCGATGACAAAGTCATATATGCCTATGTGCCTCGGATGATTAAGTATTATCTGGGCGAGGATGCGATCCTGCCCAATGTACCGACATATTTGTGCTGGGATGAAAAAGACCGCGAGCATGTACTTGAAAATATCGGGCAGATGGTGGTCAAGGCGGCCAATCAGTCCGGCGGTTACGGAATGCTCGTCGGTCCGCATTCAACGAAAAAAGAACAAGCCGAATTTAAGGCCAAGATTTGTAAGTTCCCGCGTGAGTATATTGCCCAGCCCACGATGGCGTTGTCCAGAATTCCGACGATTATTGATGACCAGGTTAAAGGGCGGCATGTGGATTTGCGTCCGT
>JAGNTT010000177.1:1250-3905 GCA_017987425.1 Candidatus Omnitrophota bacterium | reverse complement strand
AAGTGATACATCATGCACACTTGCGGCGTTCTGTAAGCGGCAACGTCCCCTTTAGGCTCAATCGATGCCGCATAAACCGGAGATGCACACATCAACAGCGCACCCATACAGGCCAGCGCGATATTGGAAGATCGGTGCATCATCTATTCTCCTCGGAAATAAATTTCATTCTAACCCGCCTCAGTCTGTTCCTGCAGCTTCTCGGCACTTACTTTCACCCGCGCTGTCCCAGGCAGAATACCTGTGAACGCGAGGATGGACCACACCACCACATAGATCACGACCACCAAAGGCCCGCAGCTTTTATTGAACTGGGCCCTCGTCGCCTCATCCATGATCATTCCGGTCAGAATATTGATAACAACCTGGCATGCCACCCCGACGGGAATGAGCCATAGAAAACCATAGAGGATGCGCTCAGCGATCCCGCGTTTGAGCGACCGGCCTTTGGCCTTGAGCGTCTCTATCTTCTTGATTTCTTTGGCGACCGGGAAAAACAGACGGTCCAGCCATCGGAATATAAAATGCACAGCGATCGCCGCGACAAGCCCGGCAAAAAGCGCGACGCCCGACGCGCTGTCGGCAATCTCGGGGGAAGTCTTGGGCGGTTGGTTGTTCATCAATAACCAGACCACGAACATGAACGTCCAGACAAAACGGCTGAACACGCGAAAGCCGCGATAGAAGGCAAACTGCGAGACAACGCCCTCGAATCTCACGGCGTAAAAAAACATCGCGACGCATGGCACAAGCGCGATGCACAGTTTAACGATCTGCGGTAAAGGAAACAGACGGAGGATCGTCATGACGGCGCCCAGGACAAGATGAATGATCGAACCCCAGACGGGATATACGGTAAAAAGAGCGGGAAGCATCAGAAGAAGCAGGAAAATGCTGACATACACCGGAACGCCGCGCTCCGGAGGAACCCACGCGGGCCGCTCAACGGCAGTCTCCGCCGACGGCTGACTGCCGCCTCCCTCTTCAAAAGATTTAAGACCGCTCATGCACTCCTGGATCATCCAACGTCATTCGTTTACTCCCGCCGGTCATACCTAAACCGATTTCACCCGAAAATATGAGGTTCAAATTTTTTACTTTTCAGGAGGCTGGCCAAGGTTGAAATTATCCAGAAACCCGTTGGCAAATCTTTCACTTTCAGCCATAAAGTTTTCGCTGACCCCGTTTGCTTCTGATGGAAAGAAAACACTTTCGATCACATATCCGTTCTGGCCGCCAAGGATGACAAAATAACTCAAATGAATCATACAGTCGTTATTCACACCGGGATAATAGAACCACTCGGCTTCCTGACCGCCGACAGTACGCCTGCCGGTCTTCTTGATAATTCCAATCAAGTTAGCCCAATCTGTAGATTCCAAATTAAGTGTCATGGAGATCAATTGCGCACCGGCCATTTTCATATCGGTCTGCGGTGTCACACTAAACTGCTGGATGATTATCTTTGTTTTATCATCGGCGCTGGCAAGCATTGTTCCCTGTTCGGTTTCGGTTACGACTGAAAATCCGGCAGGGATCTTGAAAGAAATTTCAAAATTTTTACCCTCATAAACTGTTCCCGCGAACTCGTTTTCGGCCCCATCGCCCGTCCCCGGCGGATCGTCGGTAATGCTTTCAATCTCAGAAAGCATCAGATAAAGCGGCGCTCCGCCCTGGGACAATGTGATGTATGTGTTATTACGCTCAATGATTTTCCCATAATAGACTCCTCTTGATTTTAATTTAATCGTCTCGGCATAAGCCGTTCCGGAGAAAACCAGGAGAGTTAAAAAGATCAGAAGACTTTTCATACGCATTACGCTCCGCCGTAATTCATTGCTCCTAAAGCGGTTCATGAATCAAACCCTTCTCTTCTTAATTTCTTTATCGAAAGCCATGGCATGGCCGTCCTTAAAGACTTTAAGTTCCCCTTTTTTCATGACCGTCCATTGTTCATCGGTCAGCGCGCGGGTCGCGACCACGGTGACCACGTCTTTGGGGGAAGTTTCATTGGTGAAATCGACCGTCATCTGCGCGTCGATCAAACGCGCCATGCCGAACGGCGCGCGGCGCGTGAGCCAGCACAGATGCGTGGCGCAGTGAACAAACAGAAGTTCTCCGTCGGTCAGCAGCGCGTTGAACGTGCCTTGCTTTCCGAGATCTTTGAACAGGCGTTCCAGAAGAACGATCACCGCATCCGGGGACTTTGGTTTTTTGGGAAATTTCTGACGCACGCGGTCGAGCAGCCAGCAAAAGGCGTGCTCGCTGTCGGTTGCGCCGACGGGATGATAAAACTTGAGGGGCTTGTCTTTAATGCCTTTGAGAGTGCCGTTGTGGGCGAAAGTCCAGTTCTCGCCCCAGAGTTCGCGGGTAAACGGATGAGTATTTTCCAGACATACCTTGCCGCGCGAGGCGCGCCGGATATGACTGATCACCAAACGGCTTTTGATGGGATACTGCGCGACCAGCTGGGCGATCTTGGAGTGAACGCCCGGGCTCGGGTCGCAAAAGGTGCGGCTTCCCTTGCCCTCGTAAAAAGTGATGCCCCATCCGTCCTTATGCGGACCGGTGGAACCGCCGCGCTGGATTAGCCCGGTAAAACTAAAGCAAATGTCCGTCGGGACATTCGCGCTCATGCCCAATAATTCGCACATA
>JAGNTT010000177.1:0-1150 GCA_017987425.1 Candidatus Omnitrophota bacterium | reverse complement strand
GATATTCGCCGGTCGTTAATCGTTGTTCGTGGATCGCTGTCGCCGTCTCTCGATTACCTCTCTACCCCTTATCTCTTTACCTCTTACAGTCTACCCGTAACCGCCGACCTCGGTGTCACCGAATTTCAGGTTGGAAATACACTTGATCAAAAGTTCGCACTCCACGGTCTTGACCACATACGTGTCCGCCCCCGCGGATTTTGCGATCGCCTCGTCGTTGCCCTGAAGCATTTCCGCGATCATGATCAATTTTGATTTAGGCTTCATGACCTCTTTAATCTGCTTACAGAATTCGACGTTCGGCAGAAATTCGTAACCCATATCGAAGATGACAATATCCGGCTGGAGCCTGCGGGCCATTTCCACCGTCTCCTTGCCCTTTCCGATGCCTTCGATTTTTTTGAAACCCTTGGACTTGAGCTTGCCTTCGATATGCGCGCGCTCCTGGGCGTCGCGGTCGATAAAAAGGATCGTGCGGTTGGTGATGACGTCCCAATCTTCTTTCGAAATCGCGTCGCCGGAAACAGACGCGCCGGTCTTGATGAAATACTCAAGGGCGTGCTGATGCTTGGTAAACTGCTGGGCCGACTGTCTGGTGATGATGTCTTTTCTGACCATTTCCGCCAGGCTGCGTTCAAAGGTATGGCCTTTGCTGTTGGGGTCAGCGTCCATCTGCGAGCGGACTTCGTTCAAGGCGCCGCGGTTGACCAGGTTCTGGATGGCAACGTTCATAATCATGATCTCGGTGCCGAGCGCGCGTCCTTCCCCGGCTTTCAATGGAATCAAACACTGATTGATGACGGCAAGCAGGTTACCGGCCAGCTGAGCGTTGATCTGCTGACGGCGGTCCTGCGGAAAAACGTCGATGATGCGGTTGATGGTCTCAATAGCGTCGGAGGCGTGGACCGTTGTTAAAACCAGGTGGCCTGTTTCGGCGGCCGTGATGGCCATGGCGATGGAGTCGAGATCGCGCATTTCACCGATGACCAGAACGTCAGGGTCCTGTCGCAGCGCGTATTTGAGAGCATCGTTAAACGAGTTGGTGTCCGTACCGACCTCGCGCTGAAGAACGACGCTGCTCTGCGGCTTATGATAATACTCGATCGGGTCTTCAACGGTAATGATCTTGCATCGGCGCGTTCTGTTGATC
>JAGNTT010000031.1 GCA_017987425.1 Candidatus Omnitrophota bacterium | reverse complement strand
TCACTCTGGAGGCAAAGAACAATTATGAGTATCTGATTTCTGAAGATTATAAACCCGCCGGGCTGGAAGCGGTCGCTCTGCAAAGCGGAAGCGCCACGGCTGTTATGCTGGACCGCAGCGGCCGCGAGACCGGGAATCTGATCCCGGTCTATCAGGAATTCCGCGACCAGAAAGCGGCGTTCTTTATTTCGAAACTTGATCAAGGCAAATGTATACTGCGTTATGAACTGCGCGCGGAAGTTCCGGGTGAATTCCACGCGATGCCCAACCAGGCGCACGCGATGTATGTCCCTGAAATCAGGGCCAACAGCGACGAGATGCGCATTAAGGTCAAGGATTAGAACAGCATGATAAGAATAATCTGTCTGATTTTCTGTTTGGTGTGCTTCAATGCTTATGCCGAACCTCAGGTATTCAGCGGCAAGATCAGCAAGGGGGAAGTATTCGAGCAAGCTCTTAAAGACGGTCTTTTGTTTCGTCTAGTTCCCAACTCGGCGGGCAATCCGCCGGGTTGGGTGATCATGGTGACCCCGAAAGACCGTTCGCGCGATGATTACGTCTGGGTTGTGACCCCGCCGTACCGTTATTGGAATCCGCGATACGTTGATATTTCCTACGGCATGACCGCGGAAGAAGCGGTAAAAATGACGCCGCGGGATTTTTCCTTTGTCACCAACGAAACGGATTACAAAACCGCCGATGAAGCGGTGAACATTGTGCTGTGGCCCGCGCCGTTCACCAAGAAAGAAGTCGAAGAGGCGACGGGAAAACTGGAAGCCGTTCCCAAATCGAAGGGAACGTTTACCATTGTAGATGCTTCATTAAGTACGGGGACGGACGGTAATCAGGAAATTCAGTCGCTGGATTTTAAAGTCGAACTCGATTAACGTCGTATCGATATAAAATTATTTTGCGCCGGGTCACAAAGTCACATGACACACGGTCACAGACCAGTGATCAGGCAGTCTGTGACGTGTGACTTGTGTCCTTGTGACAGTGTGCCGAACGCGGGGTCAATTAAGGCTACGTATCACCATGGATATCTTAAAACAAATATCGCTTCAAACCGCGTGGCTCAGGGAACAGCAGGATTTGACGGCCGCGCGGATTTTCTATCTTTTGCGGGAGCGGGGTATTGACGCCAAGTCGCTCATCTGCGCGAAAATCTTCCCTGATACCAAAGACCCGACGGGCGGCATCCTGATCACACCCAAGGGAGAGGTATTTCAGTTTGCCTTTAACCGCATCGGAAGAATTGTCGAGGCGGCCCAGATTGACGAATGGGTTAATATCACACGTACCTACTTGCAGCATCCTTGGAGAGATGATATTCTGGCTGGACTTGCGATGAACAGCAGCAGTCAGCAGCAGTAGTTCTGAGGAAGGTTTCAGTTGGACGTAAAGCAGTTCTTCAAATCCACTTACCATAAAATAATCAAGATTAACGATTCTCCCCACAGGATTGCCGGGGGATTTGCCATCGGCATTTTCTTCGGAGTCCTGCCCGGCGCCGGTGTGATGGCGGCTATCTTGTTCGCCTATATTTTCCGGGTCAACCGTGCCGCCGCTTTTGCATCAAGCTTGTTGACCAACTCCTGGCTTGGTATCGTGATATTCGTCCTGGCCGTCAAGGTAGGCGGATGGGTGACGGGTTCCAACTGGCGTCAGATTTATCACGAATGTAAAAAGTTCATCAAACATTTTGAGTGGGAAAAAATTATCGACGGATCGGCGCTGCCGATTTTAAAACCGCTGATGGCGGGTTACGCGATCATCGGCGTTGTAGTTGCACTGCTGGTTTATATTCTTGTGATTGTCATCGTGATTCAGGTCCGCCGCCGTCGGGCAGCGGGTGCTCAGGCATCCGAGGCGGGAGATTAGAGAGTTAAAGGAGGCGGGGTGCCGCCGCCTGTCATGCCGCCCATGGGCGAGGTGAATTTGGCCTTGTCGATCGCCTTCATGTACGCTTCTTCTTTGGTCACTTTGTTTGCCTTGACCAATTCCATCAAAGAATCATCCATCAATTGCATACCGTGCTGTTTGTTCGTCTGGATTTCGCTGGTGAGCCTTACGATTTCGCCTGCCTGAATGATGGCAGGGATCGCCTGTGTTCTCACGAGGACTTCATGCGCGGCATAACGTTTGGAATGATCCGCCGACGGCAGAAGCTGCTGGGCGATGATCGCCTTGATCGTATTGGCGAGGATCGTGCGGATCTGGTTCTTGCGGTTGGCGGGAAAAGCGTCAATGATGCGGTCGATCGTTTTGGCGGCGGAGTTGGTGTGCAGCGTGCCGAACACAAGGATGCCCATCTCCGCGGCGCTCAAGGCAAGCTCGATGGTTTCACGGTCGCGCATTTCACCGACGAGGATGATGTCCGCGTCGCTTTTGACGGCGGCGCGCAGACCGCTGGCAAAGGACGGCGTATCAAGGCCTACTTCACGGTGCGTGATGATGGATTTTTTGTTCGGGTGCGTAAATTCCACCGGCTCTTCGATGGTGACAATCTTTTTAGCCTGGTTTGTGTTGATGTGATCGATGAGTGCGGCAAGGGTCGTTGATTTACCGCTTCCCGTCGGTCCGGTGACCAGCACAAGCCCGGCGCGGAATTTGCAGAAATCTTTCACTTTGGGCGGAAGGCCCAGTTCTTCGACGGTCTTGATGTGTGAAGGGATGATGCGCAGGACCGCCCCCAGGCCGTAGAAATGACGGAAGTAATTGGCGCGAAAACGGGCTTCTGTGCCGTAAGCATAAGCGAAGTCCAGGTCGCCGTGCGATTCAAAATGCGTCCAGTCCGACGGGCTTGCGATCTCCGAGAGAAGCGAAGTGATTTCCTCTCCCGTTAAAACAGGCGCATCGATGGCTTCCAGTTTGCCGTGGATGCGGAGTTTCGGCTTCTGTCCCTGCTCCAGGTGGAGGTCGGAACCTTTTTTCTCAATCAATGTTTGGAACAGCGTGTCGATTTTAGCCATAGGAATTTAGAAATCAGGTTGCGGGGCTGTCGGCGGGGGTACCGCCGGTGCATTTAAATATTTCGCGAAATTATTCGGGCTTATCGCGCGCTCATACGCTTCCTGTCCGTTGATCACGCCTTTCTGGGCGAGCTCTTCCAATGAATGATCGAACAGCATCATGCCTGCTGAGCGTCCGGTCGTGATCGTGTTGGTCAATTGCGTTGTGCGGCCTTCGCGGATCAGATTGGCGATAGCCGAGTTGACAATGAGAATCTCATAAGCCGGCACAACACCGCTGCCGTCTTTTTTAGGAATGAGCTGCTGGGTAATGACCCCGCGCAGAGATTCGGAGACCATGTTTTTGATGACGCCTTGTTCCTCCGACGGAAATGAATCGATGATGCGCGAGATGGTCTGCGAGGCATTGTTGGTGTTCATCGTTCCGAAGACGAGGTGGCCGGTTTCCGCGGCGGAGACGGCCAGCTGGATGCTTTCCAGATCGCGCAGTTCGCTGACCACCAGAATGTCAGGGTCTTCGCGCAGAGCCGCGCGCAGGGCGTTGGCCTGCGACATCGTATGAAGGTTGACTTCGCGCTGGGTGATCTGGCATTTCTTCGGCGTGTAAATGATTTCGATCGGGTTTTCGATGGTGATGATGTGATCGTTGCGCGTCTGATTGATCATTTCGACCAGGGTCGCGAGCGTAGTCGATTTCCCGCAGCCGATGGGGCCGGTCACAAGGACAAGTCCTTGCGCCCATTTCGTCAGATTTTCGCAGGACTTGGACATACCTGTCGATTCAAAATTGGGGATGGACATCGCGACCAGGCGCGCGGTTAAGTCCCAGCCGTTGCGCTGTTTCATCAAGGTCAGACGGAAACGGCCGGCGCCGCCGATCGTATGGACGAATTCCAGATCGCCGCGCTGTTCGAATTCAGCGACGAGCTCCGGCTTGATTCCTTCTTTAATCATGGCCTGGACGCGTTCCGGTGTGAGCGCATTCTCGGTCATGGCTTTCAGCGAACCGAATTTCCTAAAGATGATCGGGTTCTTGGAACATAAATGCACGTCGGAGACTTTGTTATAGCGCGCGAACACGAGAATTTCATTTAGAGAATTGCCGGTGGTCAAAGCCGGAGGAGGAAGAACGCTAGCTGCGCCCTGGCCGGCATGTCCGACGAATTCTTTGGGCAGACCTTTGGACTTCGTGTTAATGCCGGAAATGGCGGCAAGCGCGGATTCTTTTTCATTGGGTGTCATTGCGAAGTCATTTTATGCGCGAATGCTGCTGCTCGCAAGATAATTGAGAGAATATTTAAGACAGAGGTGAGCAAAGGTTGCAAATGTGCCCAAAAGTAAACGGGGGAAATTGTGATGAGTGCTTTTGTCGCCTCTGTGTACCTTTGACACACTTGCCAGTGACCGAAAAATTCACAAAAGTGGCGGTTGTCGTCCTGATATTTTTTGTTATAATGGACGCGTTCTCGTCACACGAAAAATATATGAAACTCAAAAATTCCAAAGTCGGTGTTCTGCTTGTCAATTTAGGCACGCCTGATTCACCGTCGGTTCCCGATGTCCGCAAGTATCTGCGCGAATTCCTCATGGATGGACGTGTCATCGACATTCCATGGATTCAGCGTTTTTTCCTCGTCAATGGCATCATTGCCCCGTTTCGGGCCCCGTCTTCCGCGCACGGATACAGCCAGCTGTGGACGGAAGAGGGTTCTCCTCTTAAAGTTTACGGTTTTCAACTGCTGGAACTCATGAAAAAAGCCTTGGGCGATGACTATTGCGTTGCCTTTGCCATGCGTTATCAAAATCCAAGCATCCGCAAGGCGCTGGATGAACTTAAAGGCGAGCCTTTGAGCGAACTGATCGTTGTTCCGTTCTATCCGCAGTATGCCTCGGCCTCCACCGGTTCCACCGTCGAGAAAGTGATGCTGGAATTAAAACGCTGGGAAGTCATTCCTCAGGTCAAGTTTGTCGGCCAGTTTCATGATCATCCGCTGTTTATCAAGGCTTTTGCCGCGATAGGGCGCGAACATCTGAAGAAATCAAATTACGATCACATCATTTTTTCTTATCACGGACTTCCCGAACGGCAGATCCTCAAGGCATCCTGCCAGAGCTGTTGCAAACTGGGCGATTGCTGCAACGCCTATCACGGCCGCAATCAGAATTGTTACCGGGCGCAATGTTTCGACACCACAAGACTTTTGGTGCGGGAGCTCGGCCTTAAAGAAGGTCAGTACACCACAAGCTTTCAGTCCCGTCTTGGGAAAGACCCGTGGATCAAGCCGTATACGGATGAAAAGATTATCGAGCTGGCCAAACAGGGCAAGAAGAGAGTGCTCACGTTTTCACCTGCCTTCGTGGCCGACTGTCTCGAGACCACCGTCGAGATCGGCATGGAGTACCAGAAGCTTTTTATCGATAACGGCGGCCAGCATTGGCAGCTAGTGGAAAGTCTCAATGTCCGCCCCGAATGGGTCGAATGTTTAAAGACGATTATTAAAGAAACAGAGAAGAGATAAGAGTTAGAGAGGTATGTGGTAGGAAGTATGTATTAGGGCGAAAAAAGATATTAGGTTTTTGTTTTCTTACCTCTATACCCCTTACCTCGTACCACTCAAAGCGATCACATATGCCGACAAATCCCGCATCATATAATTTGAACTTCATTGCGCGTAATGCGCTTAACCGTTACGGATTTCTCAGTGAAATGTCCCAGCGCGCGGTTAACGAAGCCAAGGCCATGCACCCCGATTTCTGGCCGCATCTGGAGCCGGGCGTCAAAGATCTGACGGAGCTGTTATGGAGTTCCATCGATAATGATGATTCGCGCGACCTCGATCAGGTCGAATACTGCGAGGTCCGTCCCGACGGTAGAGTGCACGTCATGATCGCGATCGCGGACGTTGATCATTATGTGCGTCAGGGAACATACAGCGACGCGCACGCGATAAAAAATGCGGTCACGGTTTATACCGGCGTCGAAATTTTTCCCATGCTGCCGGAACGTTTGTGCAATGATCTGACTTCGCTCATCCCCGGGGAGGACAGGCTGGCGGTTGTGATGGATTTCCTCGTCAACTCCGAGGGGGAAGTGAAGTCCGGCGAGGTTTATCGGGCTGTGATCAGAAATCATGCGAAGCTTATTTATGAGATCGTCGGCGACTGGTTTGAAGGCCGCACGCCTTTGCCGGAATCGGTAGAGGCGGTGCCGGGACTGGAAGATCAGCTTCTGCTGCAGGATAAAGTCGCGCAGGCTATTAAAGAAGCCCGGCGGAGAAACGGCGCGCTTGAATTCGATTCCATCGAAACCAAACCCGTGTTCAAAGAAAAGCAGGTGATTGAAATTGCCCTGCGTCACCGCAACCGGGCTCATCAGCTGATCGAGAATTTCATGATCGCGGCCAACGGCGTCATGGTGAACTTCCTGCGCAGCAAAAATTCTCCTGTCATCCAGCGTGTGGTTAAAACACCAGAGCGCTGGGAACGCATTGTCGAGATCGCCATCGAAATGGGAGACAGCCTTCCCAATCGTCCCAAGGCCAAGGCACTTTCGGATTTTCTGGAACGTCAGCGTAAAAGAGACCCGGAACGTTTTCCCGATTTGTCTCTGGCAGTCATTAAACTTTTGGGGCAGGGCGAATACGATGTTGTGTTTCCCGGCAAGAAAGGCGACGGTCACTTTGGTCTGGCTGTCTCCGATTACACGCACTCGACGGCGCCCAACCGCCGTTACATCGATCTCGTTGTCCAGCGTTTGTTGAAGGCGGCGCTTAACAAAGCACGCGATCCGTACAGCCGCGCGGAGCTGTCGCACATCGCCGGCTGGTGCACGGACCGCGATCAATTCGCCAAAAAAGTCGAACGCTTTATGCGCAAAGTCGCGGCGGCGATGATGCTGTTGGACCGCGTCGGCGATTCGTTCGAGGGCATTGTCACCGGCGCGTCGGAGAAAGGCACGTATGTCCGGCTGATTGATCCGCCGGCGGAAGGACGTGTCGTGCGGCGTTTTGAAGGTATGGATGTCGGCGATAAAGTGATCGTGCGGCTGATTAAGCTTTCGCCGGAACGCGGTTATGTTGATTTTGAAGGTAGCGGAGAAGCGCAGGCGCCCAAGCCGTCGCCCGACGCCTACCCGCATAAAAAATATCGGCAGCGTCAACGCCAGCGTCCGCGCAAGAACCGCCGCAAGTAAAGGAGCCCAAATGAAAAAAGCCATTCTGACTGTTGTCCTTTCCTTGTTTGTGTTGCCTTTGAACGTCTGGTGCGCGAACGACTGCGCCCAATTCAAATCCTTTCTTCCTCAGTCTACTCCGGAAGGAACCTACCGTCTCGAGCTGGACATGATGAAGCAGGGTGCCTATTGTTACGACATCCCCATCTTTGACCCGCAATGGCAGGCCATGGCGGCGAAAAATTCAACCGGCAACGAAGAATTCAAAGATATGGCGGACCAATTGGGTGCGCCGACCAAGACATTCCGTGAAGGGAAGTACGCCATTATTTATTTTTCTGAAGATAAAACCCTCGGACCTACATTTTTATATGAACAGAATGGCAAATGGATTCTAGACCGCAGCGGTGTCCTTAATTACATTGATTACGACGAACACTGGGTGGCTTTCGACGGCAATTATCCGTATCTCGACCTGATGAGAAAAGTTTTTGATTTTGAAGAAATGGTCATGGAAGACGGGATGAAAGTATACAAGGTCAAGTGATCGGGCAAATATGAAATTGAAAGAATGCAAGTCAGAATTCAGGGGTGACTAAAGAATATGTTAATCAGAGGGATTTTGCTTTTATTTGTCATGATGGCCGTCTTGATTCACGCTCCTATGGCGGGAGCGGTAGATGCAAGGCCGTACGTACAAGCCCTTCAATCCGAAAATTTTGCTCAATTGGTCGGCGATTTGACCAATCTCGAAAATTCCAAAGCCAAAGACACAGACGGAATGTATGTATTTCATCGTACGGTTAACAGCTTCGCCTATGACTTGTCTCTTGATCCAGAAGTTTCATTGAAGCTGCTTAATCAATGGTGTGAACAGAAGCCTTCTTATCTGAGTCATTTAGTCCGAGGAGTTTTTTATTCGGATTTTGCCTGGGCTGATCGCGGCAATAAGTACGCTGATAAGGTTTTGCCTGAGGCGTGGCCGGTGTTCCAGGAAAGACTGCTTTTGTCGAAAGCAGATCTTCTGAAGGCCGCTGAACTCAATCCTGCCTCGGCGGAACCTTGGATTGCGCTCATCGTGACCTATCGCGGTTTGAGCCTGCCGGAAGAAGTGGCCGCGAGTTTTGAAAAGGCGATCGCTATCGACAAAAATCATTTCAATGCCTACCACATGATGATGATTGCCAAGATGGAAAAGTGGTTTGGCAGCAATGAAGAGATGTTTGAATTTGCCCGCAAAAGCTATGAGGAGCATAAGTCTGATCCTGTTTTTGGATTTCTTGTCATTCAGGCCAACGACGAACTGGCTAAACGGATTGCATTGCAAAGCAACACGAAACGCAGCGATTATTACAAAATTCCCGTCAATTACACCGCAGTCAAGGCATTGATCGACGAGATTTTGAGCGTTTATCCGCAATCGGTCAAGGCTTGGACTTGGTCGGCAACGATTGAATATTTTGTCGGCAATTATGCCGCCGCTTATAAAGCGAGCCAGTCAATGGGTGATAACGTCGATGAAGATATTTGGGGTAAAAAGGCTTCCTATATGCAGACCAAGGCTTGGCTTGAACGTCAGCATGATAAAGGAGTTTTCTAATTGAATAAATCTGTTTTAATGGTGGTTTTTGTTTTGATCTTTTGCCCTATGGCGGCATGGGCGCAGTCTCTTTCCTGTGACGACTTTAAAGTACAAAGTCAGCCTCAACGAACACCTGACGGCACGTACCAATTTGAACTGGATATGATGAAGCAGGGTGCATACTGTTATAACCTTGCAATTTTTGATCCAGAGTGGCAGGGAATGTCGCAAAAGAATGCCACCGGCAGCCAGGACTTTAAAAGGATAGCTGGATATTTTGACGTGCCTTCCAAGACCTATCAGGAAGGAAAGTATGCCATTATTTATTATCCCGATCATCCGACGCTGGGTCCGGTTTTTCTTTACAGAGAGAACGGGGTATGGATCATCGACCGCACGAGTGTCTGGAAATACATTCATTATGAAGACGCCTGGCTTGCTTACGACGGAAATTATCCTTATCTTGAGATGCTCAAGACCCTTTTTCCGCTGGAAGAACGGGACACCTCCAATGGTCAGAAGGCTTATAAAGTCCCTTCATCAAGCTAGAGGAACGATATGAATATTGCGATTTTGGGAACCGGCATCATGGGCGCACCCATGACGGAACGGTTGACGGAAGTCGGCGGTCACACCCTCGCGGTTTATAACCGTACGGCTGAGAAGTTGAAACCTCTGGTTGCCTTAGGCGCGCACGCGTTTTCGACTCCGGCCCAGGCGGTGAGAGCCTCCGATGCTGTCATTGTTATGCTGTCCGATTTTAAGGCTATTAATACGGTCTTGTTCGGCGCGCCCCGCATTTCGTTTAAAAACCGCACAGTCATTCAGATGAGTACGATTGCGCCCGAGGAAAGCCTTCGCATCGCCAAACGCGTGTTACGCTCCGGCGGAGAATATGTGGAATGCCCGGTCCTGGGAAGTAAGGAAGAAGCCAGGAACGGCAACCTGATTTTGATGTTCGGCGGGACCAAGGCCCAGCACGAAAAATGGTCGGACGCGCTCACCGGGCTCGGCAAAGCGCCGATTTACGTCGGAGAAGTGGGGAAGGCCTCCGGTATGAAACTCGCGCTTAATCAATTGATCGCCGGCATGGGAGCGGCATTCACGCTGTCGCTCGCGTTTGTGGAAGCGTCGGGTACCAATCGTGATTTATTTATGGACATCGTTCGAAAGAGCGCGCTTTTTGCGCCCATGTATGAAAAGAAGTGGGCGCGCCTGGCGGAGCGCAATTATGCGGGTCCGAATTTTCCCACCAAGCTTCTTCTTAAAGACGTGAACCTTTTTCTCAGAGAGGCCAAACGTTTGAAGCTCACCGCCGACTCACTGGCCGGCATCCGGCGCGTGCTGGAACGGGCCATCAAATCCGGCCATGGCGATGTCGACTACATCTCGATCATTGAAGCGATGAGAGAGAAGAAATAGCATGGTGGTAAGGTACTCAAAAGTACACAAAGGAGCGCAAAAGTACACAGAAAGTCTGTCTGCCGTTGTGTACCTTTGAGACCTTTGCGTACCTTTGTCACTCTTCCACTTACGCCGCGTAACTTGCTAATTCCGCCCCCGGGAATATAATAAACCCGGTGGAACTTTCCGGTTATACCCCTTGTCTAAAGAGCGAAATCCCCCAGTCAAACTCTTTTAGAGGTCAAATCCTATGACGCCTAAACACTTAAGTACAGCATTGTTCACTTTTCTTTTTGGTTTTTCGTTTATGCCTTTGACGTTTGCTTTGGAGGATCGATCCTCCCGGCCTGAGTATAAGAAATTTCGCGGATCGGGCCGGGCCGCCGAAGAGCAGCGCAAGGAAGAAGCCCTTAAAACCCCGCCTGCCGATCGTCCTGAAAACAGCATCACCGCCATGCCGGAAAAAGCGCGGGAACAGTTTGACCGCAATGAAGAGAAAAACCGCCGGCGCCTGGAAAATAACAAGAACCGTGACCGTGACTACAATGACCGGCGCAGAAGGCATCGTGACCATGATCACGATGCTGACAAAGACAAAAAGCCTGAACGACCTAAAAGCATATTAGATATCGGACCCTTTGTTCCTCAGACCTCGGAAGCTAACAGGCACAAAATTATTGACCGCGATGATGATCATCACCATCACAGACACCATCGTCATTACCGATACAATTATTACAGAGGTTATTATGTTTACGAACCTGTGACCACAACAGTTGTCGAATATAAAGAAGTGGTCGTTGTGCCGGACGGTTACGACAACGTTCAGTACGGCGGGGTCACGTATTATTACAACGATGGACAATTTTATGTTCCCAGCAACGGAGAAGTGATCGAAGTCCAGCCGCCCGTCGGAGCGATTGTGCAGAATCTTCCCGAAGATCCCGTCATCATCGATGACAACGCGCAAACGTATTATGTTTCGAGCGGTGTTTTCTACAGTAAACGGGGAAGCGGTTATGAAGTGGTTGTTCCGCCGTTCGGCCCGAACAAAGGTGTTGTGGTGTCCGGCAATGCCCGTGATGATATTTTTGTCCGCCTGCCCGATTCCAACGGGGGATACGTTGAAGTAAAGCTTTCTCGCACCAACCGCGGCTTCAAAGGCCCGCAGGGAGAATTTTATTCCGAGTTCCCGCCGATGGAACAAATGCGGGAGATGTACGGGGATAAGCGATAAACAATAGATCACAAGGACACATAAATGATTTTTAGCGTGGGGATCACAAGAACACAGGAGGGGCACAAGCAAAACCGCATGTATTCTTTAATGCCTGTGCTCATCATGTGTTCCTGTGTCTTGTGCTCTTGTGTTCTCATAAGAGGTTAATACTCATAATCTGTTGCCACCCTAGTCGTATTTCCCTACAATACCGCGCATGTCTTCTTCTTCCCAACATAAGCCCGGCAGTATCGGTGAGATGATCGCTGTCGCGCTTCCGATGGTCGTTTCCTTCGCCTGCGATACGGTCATGATTTTTACCGACCGGCTTTTCCTCTCCAAATTAGGATCACAAAGCATGAGCGCTTCCATGGCCGGCGGACTGTCGGTCTTTGTGCTCATGGCGTTTTTTCTGGGGCTCATCGGATACACCACGGCGCTCGTCGCGCAATATCTGGGCGCCGGCAAGAAAGATGGATGCGCGCGTTCGCTTTCCCAGGCGGTCATTCTTGCCTGCGCGGCTTATCCGTTTATCCTGGCATGTATTCCCGTCATGCATTTTCTTTTTGAACGCAGCGGGATCGACGCTGTCCAGCTTTCCGAACAGAAAAAGTATTTCAACATCTTCATTTTCGGGGCGATCTTCAGTCTGCTTCGTCACGCGTTGAGTTCTTTTTTTACCGGCATCGGGCGCACGCGGGTGGTGATGGGCGCCGCCTTCATTGCCATGACGATCAACGTAATTTTGAATTACATCTTTGTCTTCGGCAAGTTCGGATGTCCGGCGCTCGGCATTCAGGGCGCGGCCTTGGGAACGGTGATCGCCAGCGCCTGCGGCACGCTCGTTTTGCTTGCGTTTTATCTGTCGCCCAAAATCCGCAATGAATTCATGGTCGTGCAATCGTGGGGATTCGACCGCGCGGTCATGAAGAAACTCTGGCATTTCGGATGTCCCGGCGGGCTCGAGTTTCTGTTTAACCTGCTGGCCTTCACAACCATGGTATTTGTTTTGCACTCCGAAGGTGTGATCGCGGCGGCGGCCACGACGGTTGCGTTTAACTGGGACATGGTGACCTACATTCCTCTCATGGGTATGGAGATCGGCGTGACCAGTCTGGTCGGCCGTTACATGGGTGCTCAGCAGATCGATGTCGTCAGGCGTGTCGTTGTGTCCGGGCTCAAGATGGGGCTAGTTTACGGCGTGCTGATGATTGTGGTGTTTGCTTCGATCCCTGTTCATTTAGTGGACATCTTCCGTCCTGATCTTTCCGACGGGATTTTCAGCCAGGCGGAGCCGCTTGCGATCTCCATGGTCAAACTCGTGGCGTTTTATGTGATGGCCCAGGCGGTGTTCATGGTATTTATCGGCGCTCTGCGCGGGGCGGGAGACACGATGTGGGCGATGCGCATTTCCGTCGGACTGCACTGGCTGATCCTCGGCATTTTGTTTGTCATGCTCAAAATATTCCACACGTCGGTCTATCACGCGTGGCTGACGCTCGTGCTGGTGTTCATGGCCTTCTCGATCGCGCCGTATCTGCGTTATCGGGCTGGGAAGTGGAAATCTATCCGCGTCGTCGGGCCGGAGATTGAATAGAACAACACAAGAACACAGGAACACAAGAGAACAAGTCACAAGCACACAGGGTGAGCACAAGACTTGAGCTCTTGTGTTCTTTCCAGTCTTTCGTTATACTTCTTCCATGCCGACCCCCTCGGCCGTGTTGTTCAATCCCCATGTATGAATCATTAATCATTGTCCGCGTTCCCACACGCATAAAACACCGGTGTACTAAAGGAGTTTTATGTCCAGTCTCATTCCAATACCATTGATTGAACAGAAGATATTTGTTATCCGCGGGCACAAAGTCATGCTGGATCGTGATTTGGCCGAATTGTACCAAGTTGAAACGCGCATACTGAATCAAGCGGTCCGTAGGCATATTGACCGGTTTCCGGATGATTTCATGTTTGCTCTTACCAGAGAGGAAATTATGAACTTATCACAAATTGTGACAAGTTCGAAAATTAAGCATGCTCCGAATGTCTTTGCGTTTACCGATTACGGAATACTCATGCTTTCGTCCGTGTTAAATAACCACCGGGCCGTTGCTGTTAATATTCAGATCATGCGGATTTTTGTGAAGATACGAGAGGTTGTGGCGACACATAAAGAATTAGCCGTTCAATTTAAGGATCTGGAGCGTAAGGTCGGCACGCATGATCATCAGATTGCTGCTATTTTCGAAGCTATCCGGAAGCTAATGACTCCACCGCCTGAAAAACGTAAAAGGCCGATCGGGTTCATTGTGGACCGCGAGGAGGAATCATGACAGCTCACTATTCCATCCGCGAATGGTCGCCTGATGACCGGCCGCGGGAAAAACTCATCGCCCAGGGCGAGAAGGCATTATCCACGACGGAACTATTAGCGATCTTGCTTCGCACCGGATGCAAGGGGACAAATGCCATTGAACTGTCCCGTCAGATTATGGACCGTTTCGGATCGCTGCGAAATATGAGCCATACCGACGCGCGCGAGTGGAAGGCATTCAAGGGATTGGGCTCAGCCAAAGTTGCCCAGATCAAAGCCGCGCTCGAGCTCGGCCGGCGGTTTCGGGAAGAGGAATTGAAGGAGGCGCGGCCGCAGATCAAATCTTCCCGCGAGGTCGCCGATATCCTCATGCCCCAGATGCGCGATTTAAAGAAGGAAATTTTTAAGGTGGTTTTTCTCAATTCCCAGAACCGCATCATTGCCATCGAAGACTTGGCGCAGGGCACGGTCAATCATGCCTCGCCCATCATCAGGGAAGTTTTTCATCGCGCGCTGGAGCATTTCGCGGTTGCCATTATCTGCGCGCATAATCATCCGTCAGGAAATGTGACGCCGAGCGCGGAAGACAAGGCCTTCACTCATAAAATGATCGGAGCCGCCAAGGCGCTCGAAATCACCGTGCTCGATCACATCATCGTGGGTAATGACTGCTGGTATTCGTTCATGGATCGTGGGGAAATGCCGTAAATCTTGCCCCTTGGCCAGACTCCGGTTGTGCATAAAATTACATTGTTTAACATTTAGTTCAGTGCTACACTTTGTGAGATTTTAATGAATCCGGCGCACAGCAATTGACGAAGCAAAACCGAACGCATGATCGACACCACACTAACAGAGTCCCAACCTGTTCCTCTTAAAGAAGATCGCCTGCCTTTTTTAGACGGTCTGCGAGGCCTGGCGGCGGTCTGGGTCATTGCCTCTCACAGCCTCGATTT
>JAGNTT010000176.1 GCA_017987425.1 Candidatus Omnitrophota bacterium | reverse complement strand
CCGCGCTCAAGATTGGTCAGAATCCCGATGAAATCCCCCGCACGCTGGATAGCCGGTCCGGAGGTGACGGTAATGCGCGCGTTCATTTCATTGGCGATGATATTGGCGAGGGAAGTTTTGCCCAGACCCGGAGGGCCGGAAAACAACATGTGCTCGATCGGTTCATTGCGCTGGCGCGCGGCCTGAAGAGCCACCTGAAGATTGCCGACAAGTTCCTTCTGACCGACGAAATCGGCCAGTTTTTCAGGACGCAAAGAAAGACCGACGACCTGGTCTTCCTCAGTTTCCTGATTGAATACTATGCGCTTGATGTCATCGCTCATGGCTTAAGCTGCCGGCTGGCTGCCGTCCGCAACGGGATCGGAAGCCGTAGGTTCACTTAAAGCGCCGCTGGACGCTCCCGGCACTTCATTGGCTTTATTACGCTGGATCACAATATCGTCGAACAAACGCCTCTGCACACAGATGATTTCCTTCAGACGGACAAGTTCTAGAACGGCCATAAATGTCACGACCACTTCCATCTTGTCGCGGGCGCCGCTGAAAATTTCCGCAATATTGACATTGTCTGTTTCAAGCAGCGTATGCAGAATCTCATGAATCTTCTGCTCGACGGTATATTCTTCCTGCGTGACCTGGTAAGTTGTTGTCTCTGGAATTTTCTTCAGTGCCAGGGACAGGGCGTTAATCAGATCGAAAAGGGTCGCCTCGATCATGACTTCCTTGGCATCTTCCTTGAGATCGTTGATTGCGGCCTCATCGAGAATTCGCGGAAAAAGATCCTGCCTCTGACCTTCCTTCGCTTTTAGCTGTTCGGCGATCTCCTTGAATCTTTTGTATTCTTCCAGACGCTTGACCAGCTCATCTCGAGGATCTTCCTCTTGTTCTTCAACAGCCAGAGGATCGGGCGGAAGCAGCATCTTGGATTTGATGTGCATGAGCGTCGCCGCCATGACGAGGAAATCTCCGACGACATTCAAGTCCAGCGTCTTCATGGCATCGATATATTCCAAATACTGGTCGGTAATTTCGGCAATCGGAATGTCGTAAATATCAATGTCGTTTTTCTTGATCAGATAAAGCAAAAGATCCAACGGACCTTCAAACATTTCCAAGCGAAGTTTGTATGCCATATGTTGCCTCTAGTCCTCAGTAAAATGACAAAATTCAAATGAACAAATGACAAATTAATTAACCAAAATTAAATATCAAATTTTAAAACTTTTTGGAATTTGACCTTGTTCATTTGTCTTTTGATTTGCCATTTGCGCTTTGTCATTTGGCATTTCAAAATACAACTTCCCGTACCTCAGCCATGGTTTTTTGGGCGATAGCTCTGGCTTTCCGGGCCCCTTCACGAAGGATTTCTTCCACTCTGCTTTTTTGCGTCTCTAATTCACGTCGTTTCTCACGAATGGGTTCAAGCTTCTTAACGAGCACTTCGGTGAGAATTTTTTTAGCGTCAAAACACCCTTTTTCAGCCTTTGAGCAGCCCGAATCAATCTCTTCCTTTAATTGCTGCGAGGCGAACGCATCGAAATAGCGGTGCACATTGCATTCCTCGGGATTGCCCGGATCGGATTTACGCAGGCGCTTCGTATCGCTTAACATTCCCTGCACCTTCGTCTTGATTTGTTCGGCTGAATCGGAAAGATTGATTGTGTTCTGATAGCTTTTACTCATCTTGCGGCCGTCTAATCCTGGAAGCCGCGGAGTAGGCGTTAAAATCGCATCACAATCCTTAAAGACTTCTTTTTTATAAAGAAAGTTGAAGCGGCGGGCTAGTTCACGGCAAAGCTCGAGATGCGGCAGCTGATCTTCGCCGATCGGGACCGCGGTTGCTTTGTAAAGCAGAATGTCGGCAGCCTGCAAAACAGGGTAACCTAAAAACGCGTAAGTCTGCAGATCACGGGTTGTGATCTCACGGAGCTGTTCTTTATAGGTAGGATTACGTTCCAGCCAGCCGAGCGGAGTCAGACAGGACAGGACCATCTGCAATTCGAGATGCTCGGGCACATCCGATTGAACGAACAGAGTTGTTTTCTCTGGATCAATGCCGCAGGCCATCCAATCGATGGCCATGTCGATTACATTCTCGCGGATGCCTTTGCTGTTTTCGTACTCGCCCATGAGCGCATGCCAGTCGACGATCGAAAATATGCAGGTATTTTCACTCTGAAGCTTGATCCAATTATCGAGAGCACCGACCAAATGCCCCAGATGAAGCTTACCCGTCGGCCGCATCCCGCTAAATACAATCTTATTCATAGCATGGAAATTCATAGAAATTGTGAAATTTGTAGAAATTAAAACAAACCATCAATAGTCAATTTATTAATTTCTATCAATTTCAACCAATCTCTATAAAGCTTGATTAGAGTTTTCTTGCGATTTCTTCGATCTCAAAAGCTTCAATGATGTCACCCACCTGATACTCGGTATAGTTGCCGATCGTAACTCCGCATTCAAAACCTTCGCCGACTTCCTTGACGTCGTCCTTGAAGCGTTTAAGCGATCCGACTTTACCGGTAAAAACAATTTGACCGTTTCGTAAAATTTCAATATCGGCACGCGATCTGATTTTGCCTTTTTGAACGTAAGAACCGGCGACCATACCCGACTTGCTTAATTTCATGACCTGACGGATTTCAACACGTCCGAGGAACTTGCGTTTAATTTTCGGGGCAAGCAACCCTTCCAGGGCCTGGCGCAGATCGTTGACCGCGTCGTAAATGATACGGTACTTGCGTACTTCGACGCCGGAGGCTTCAACTTCTTCGCGGGCCTTGGCGTCAACGCTCATGTTAAAGGCAATGATAATGGCATTGGAAGCCTTCGCCAGAAGAACGTCGGACATATTGACTTCCCCGACGGCGGCATGGATGAATTTGATCCTGACTTCATCACTTGGAATTTTAAGAAGTGAATCACGGACGGCTTCGAGCGAACCGTTGACGTCCGCCTTCAGAATAACGTTCAATTCCTTGACCACACCCTTCTGGATATTTGTGTAGAGATCTTCCAGGGTAATGCGGGTCTGCGAACTCAAACGCTGTTCTTTAAGTTTTTCCGCGCGATTGGCCGCGATGTCGCGGGCCTGTTTTTCACTTTCGATGACATAAAACATTTCACCAGCGTCCGGCGCTTCCGGAAGACCGAGAACCTCGACCGGTTTAGACGGCCCGGCTTCTTTTAAAGACTTGCCCAGATCATCAAACATCGCCTTGATCTTGCCGTAATGAGGACCGACGACCACAAAATCCCCTTCACGCAGAATACCACCCTGCACGATAAGAGTCGCGATAGACCCGCGGCCGCGGCTTAAATGAGATTCCACCACAATACCGTTGGCTCTCTTGTCATAATTGGCCTTGAGCTCAAGAACTTCCGCCTCAAGAAGAATCATTTCCAAAAGGGTATCAATACCCTCGCCCGTCATCGCGGAAACTCCGACAACGACAGTCTTTCCGCCCCAGTCTTCCGGCAGAAGATCATGATCGGCTAATTGTTTCTTGACCTTTTCAGCATCCGCAGTTTTGCGGTCAATTTTATTGAGCGCAACAATAATGGGAACATTGGCCGCGCGGGCGTGATCAATGGCCTCCTCAGTCTGCGGCATGATGCCTTCATCGGCCGCCACAACGAGAACTACAAGGTCGGTAATGTGAGCGCCGCGGGCGCGCATAGCAGTGAATGCCTCGTGGCCCGGAGTATCCAAAAAGCTGATCGTTCCTTTAGGCAGCGTGACCGAATAAGCGCCGATGTGCTGGGTGATGCCGCCGTGTTCCTTGTCGGCCACTTTGGCGCTGCGGATGCGATCGAGCAATGATGTTTTGCCGTGATCAACATGGCCCATGAATGTGACGACGGGCGCACGCGGTTTCAATAATTCCGGATTGTCCTCTTCTGTTT
>JAGNTT010000175.1 GCA_017987425.1 Candidatus Omnitrophota bacterium | reverse complement strand
CGAAGCTCACTAAGAAAATGTCTTGGAATCAGCTCACATTCGCGGGCACGCTTCTCGTCGGATCCCCGACATCTATCACCAGTTTCAATCCCGATACAGGCAAGGAAATGTGGAACCGCGATGATCTCACGCGCACCGCGCCGTTTAACGTACGCGAAGTCACAGGCCTGCCGATTTTGATCGTCAGCGATTACGCCGGCCTCGCCGGTTCCAACACCCAGCTTTATGGTGTTAATCTCGTCACGGGCGAGAATATATGGCAGACGGAAAAGATGATGGGATATCCCGTCGGCATTTATCCGATCCCCGAAAAGAAGATGTTCATTCTCTTTTATTCCGGTTACACGGAAGAAGACGGCACGGGAATTCAGATGAAGGCGTACAATGCTGAAACAGGCGCCGAACTGTGGACCAATAAATTTGCCAAGCAGAATGAAATTCCTCTGCATCTGGCGGACAATGCCACGGGATTTTATGCCAAGATGGATTTAAGCGGCCATCAGGAACCCGTCGCGATCGGTGATGATTTTTACGTTCCGTTCACCGGAGTCAGTGCCATTGATCTCAATACGGGTAATCTGAAATGGGAAGTGAAGTTTAAACCCGCGCACAAAAGTCTCAAGAAAGCTTACGCGCCGCTTTATTTCGAAGGCGATACGATTTACGCGACCGGCGGCGGTGTGGTGTATGCCATCAATAAAAATAACGGCGAGATCAAATGGCAGACAGAGAAGGTCAGATCCGGTTTGATTGCGCAGATCATTGTGGCGCAGGACATGGTGCTGGCGCGTCTGGGCGGAAACTTTTTTAATCCGGGAGCCAAGCAGTTCACGCTCGATGCTCCGCTGGGCGTCGTTGCCTATGAGAAAGCAACGGGCAAGGAATTGTGGCAGTACAAGGGCGCCAAGAACGGTATTACAAACCTGGTCCTTTTGCCGGATGCGAGCACCGTCATGTTTGCCGACGGGGATTATCTGACAGGTATCGATGCCAAAAGCACGGGCGTTGTTAAGGAAGCGTTCAAGCAAAAGCTGGAGTTTACGCGTTCGATCGGAGGCGGTGAAGTGGCCGCTGCCGGCGTCAAGGCTTTGACCGGCGGTATCGGCGGCATGCTCAAGGCCGGCGCCAAAATGGCCAACCGCAAAGACCGTATGGACATTCCGGTCGCGGTCACCAAACAGAATGACGGCACACTAGTGGTGCGCGGCCGTCAGCATCTGGTGGGTTTCGATCCCAATACCAAAGAAGTTAAGTGGTCGCTGTATTTTGCCGCACCAGGCGCGTCCAACTTTGAATTCATTACCATGACGGCCCTGACCGCATTTACGACCGTCGCTTATCAGGCTGGTTATGCCTCCGGTTCGTTCGGCATGGAGAACGCCAGACAGGGAATTGAGAAATCCTGGGGCGATCTGGACAAGGTTGTGGCCCGCCGCTACGAGGCCAGCAAGTCCACCGAAGAACACGTCTACATCCTCACCAATGTGGAAGAAGAAGGCAAGAAAGGCATCGGTCTGATGACCATCAGCTTGAACGGCGGGGAGACAGGCAGACAGATTATCCTTAATTCCAAACAGCCGCAGTACACGGTTGATGAGATTGAAGGCCGGCTCTTTTACTTTCATGGGACCGACCTGAGCGTGTACAGTTTAAATTAAAGGTGCCCCCAGTTGATTTACTCATGCCATGGAGGCATTCGTAAATCACTTCACTGGGGGTTTATACGCTTTTTCTGATCCCGTAATGAAATCCGCGCCGGAAGAAGGCGGATAAAGCCCTGTCATCTTCGGATGACAGGGCTCTTTGTTTCCTGATTTTTAGCTTGTTTCCGTCTGGAGTTAACGATAGAATTGACGTGGTTTTAATTTATCAACCATAAACCTTTTCGTCCTATGAGTTTATCTTTTCCTGTGAAAATATTTCTCTGTCTGTGCCTTTTATCGGCAGGTTTTTCTCTGCCGTCTTACGCTGATGACGACGCCTCCAAACGGCTCATCCAGTCCTACATTGATGCGGTCAAGACCGATGATCCCGTACTCATCAAATCCGCATGGACTGCCCTCGATAACGATGAGGACGCCAAAGAATATATGGAGATTTATACGCCGCAGCTCGGTTATTTGTTCCGGATCAGAGGGTTGTATATGCAGATCGAGGATATTCAGTCCAGCCGACCGGAATTTTTCAGCGGCGCGGCCCCGTCCGAAACATTAGAAACTTTGAAAAGCGATCTGTCGCCCCAAGCTGTTGAAGAAGTTGCCAAATTTTCCATCAGCGAGGAGGACCGCACGAGATTCCGCACCAACCGCGATATCGTCATGTCCACCAAGGGAAAACAATTGCCGGATAACCGCTCGATCGCGATTTCCAATCCCAATCAGAACCGTCAGCCCAACGACGACTACGTTCAAAACCGTGCGGATTCCATGTTCGGCCAGAAGTTCCAGGAATCGCCCGGCCAGCTTGTCCCGCGGGGAAATACTTTTTCCAAAGCCAAGTCTTCTACCACGGCCGATGTCCGTATTCAGGGACGTTCGACTCTTGCTTTTATCAAAAAGACTTCTCCTGATGAATCAGTCGTCGATGTCGCGCTCAACGGACGCAGCATTTCCCGCGGCCTGCGCCTGAAAGACGCGCTTGAAACGGTCAATCTTTTTCTCGATCCGGGTATGAACAGTCTGAAAATTTCTCATCCGCCCGGGGTGGATGACGGCGCTGTATCGCTGGCCATTTCCTTTGAAGCCAAATTCGGCGGAAAAAAACAGATCCCTCTGGCGCTCCAGCCGGGACAGTCTTACACCATTTATCTTGAGGCCGCGCCTTAAGGTCAAGGAGGTTCACCGTGGAACATAGGGCAAAAAAAGAAATTCAGGAAATGCTTTGCGATACGCCGGTCAGTAAAATTATGACCACGCGCGTTTTTTCGCTCAAGGAAGATGCGAATTTAAGCCAGGCAGTCCGTTTATTCGGCGACCAAAACCTCACGCATTTACCGGTGGTCGATGAAAACAACAAAGTCGTCGGGATCTTGAGCCACATGTATGTCTACAAAACCCAGGCGCCCCGTAAATTTGTGGAAGGTGAAATAACCGCGGCGCCCGACATGGTCATTGACGGCGACACGTTTTATCTGAAGGAAACGCTCGACCGTTTTAATCTCAAGAGCATTATGAAACCGAACCCGATGACGATTAACCAAAAGGAAAGCCTGGCGGTCGTGGTCCATGCCATGGCCAATCGCAGGATAGGATGCATTCCTGTTGTGGATGATCTTAAGAATCTGGTCGGAATCATAACGAACCAGGATGTGATCAATTTTTTGGCGATGACGCTCGTTTAATGTAAGGAGAACGGCTGGTGCTTTTTCGTGAACGTATTGTATTAACGTTATTGTTTATTTTTGCGTTCTTAAGTTTTGTCGATATTCTCACTCCCAAAGGAAATGAATTCTGGGAGCGTTATATCGGTTTCCCCGGGCGTTACGCGATCATGCAGGGGGACAAAACAGGTTACGTTAACGGACGCTGCCGTTTGATGATCTCCCCAAGGTACGAAGAAGGCGCCGCATATTTCAAGGAAGGTCCGTCACCGGCCGCCTACAAGAAAAGATGGGGCTACATCGATACTAACGGCAAGTGGATGATCACCGCCAGATATTTCTGGGCGGGTGAATTCAAAGAAGGGCGCGCCGCGGTAGCCTATCCGTCGAAGACTGGGTTTACCAAGTACGGTTTTATCGATGAAAAAGGAGAACAGGTTGTTCCCCTCAAGTATGCCCGTGTCCGTGATTTCTCCGAGGGTGCTGCCGGGGTCATGACCGCCGGCCAGTGGGGGTTTATAGACAAGGACGGAAACTGGCTGAATACGCAAAGGTTCGAAGACATCCGCGATTTTTCGGAAGGTCTGGCCGCCGCCAAGGAAAAAGGTCTCTGGGGTTTTGTCGACTCCTCCGGAATTTTTTTGGTAAGGCCACAGTT
>JAGNTT010000174.1 GCA_017987425.1 Candidatus Omnitrophota bacterium | reverse complement strand
ACACCAGGCTCGCACAGCATCATCTTTTCAGATATTGTTCCGCAGTTTGATGAAAATTCTCTAACCGTCGCGGGGCAGGGTACGGCCAAAGTGAAAATCCTCGGCGGATATCTCAAACAGGAATATCTCAAGGAAGCGGCGGACCAGCGTGTCCAGGAACTGCAGACGAAAATTGAAGAGGTTTCCGACAAGTTGTCGGTCGAAAACGCTAACGAGCAGGTCATTGCCGATCAGAAAGATTTTTTGAAGTCTTTAAAGCTGCATGCGGGCGAACAGCTCCCCAAGGATCTTGTCACAAAAATGCCGACGACTATTGAGCTTGGCGACATGATGAAATTTATCGGTTCAACCCGCGAAGGACTTGAGGCCGCGTCGGAAGAAATCAAACGCAGAAAACGTCAGCTGAATATGGATTTGCAGAAGCTGCAGAATGAGCTTGCCATGCTGAACAGCGGAGGGACCCAGTGGAAACATTCGGTCATCGTTGATGTCGAATGCGTACAGTCGGGTTCTCTTACGGTGAACGTTTCTTATGTGCTTAACGGAGCCTCCTGGTTTGCCCTTTATGATGCGCATAGCGCTTTGACAAAAAGCGAAGTGGAACTCGTTTCATCCGCCAGTGTCCGTCAGACCACGGGCGAAGACTGGAAAGATGTGAAGCTTACTCTCTCAACCGCGCAGCCTGCCGTCGGTGGAAGAATGCCGTATGTCAATCCTTGGGTGCTTTCAGAAAATGTGGTTTATCCGATGGCCTCCCGCGGACGCGGGATGATGAAGTCTTTGGCCGCAGTTGCCGATTCTGCGGTTGCGCAGGAAGGCGCTATGCAGTATGAAGCATTTAACGCGGTTGCTACATCCGCTCCCGCCGCGCCGCCGGAAGAGAAGGCCATGTTTGATTTTGCCCAGGCCGGCTCATCGGGCGTTTCTGTTACCTACGCGCTCGCCCGTCCGGTCAGCATTCTTTCGGATGGGACGGAAAACAAGTTTCCGATCAGTTCGCAGACGCTCAAGGCTGATTTTGAATATTCGTCTTATCCCCGAGAATCGCAGTATTCTTATCTGGGAACAAAAGTCATCAATGCCACGGATCTTCAGCTTCTGGCCGGTCCGGTGAATCTGTTCCTTGATAATGAGTTTGTCGGAAAATCCAGCATTGACGCGATCAGTCCGGGACAGGATTTCGACTTGTACTTAGGTGTGGACGAAAACGTCAAGGTCAAACGCGATTTGCTCGAGAAAAAAATGGATGACACTTTGATCGGCGGTATCCAGTCGCCCAACCGTAAAATCCAGTTTAAATATAAGTTGTCAGCTGAGAATTTTACCTCGAAGGCGATCAAGTTTAAATTGTTTGAATCCATGCCTACATCCGCCAATGACCGTATCAAGGTAAAGATCTCAGATGTATCGGTTCAGCCGGCGGCCAAAGACTGGAAAGACAGAAAGGGCGTCTGGCTTTGGGAACTCAAACTTGAACCAAAAGCAAAACAGGAAATTTATTATTCATTTGTTGTCGAATATCCCCGTGACATGAACGTAGGAGGTCTCTAGTGGCAAATAGTTCCATGAAAAAAATTGCTGTTTTGTCATCGGGCGGTGACGGTCCGGGTATGAACGCCGCCATCCGCAGCGTTGTGCGTTGCGGACTGCATTACGGTCTTGAAATCTGCGGGGTCATGCGCGGATACCAGGGGCTGATTGATGATGACATCATCGAAATGAACCACCGTTCGGTTTCCAACATCGTCAACCGCGGCGGAACGATTTTAAAGACCGCGCGCTCCAAAGAATTCGGTACCGACGAGGGTAAGGAACGTGCGGTTCAGGTTCTGCGCAAACGCGGCATCGACGGCCTAGTCGTCATCGGCGGGGACGGTTCCTATCAGGGGGCCAGCCGCCTGTATCACAAATTCGGTTTTCCGACGGTCGGCCTGCCGGGTACTATCGATAATGATCTTCACGGAACCGATCAAACGATCGGCTGTTCGACGGCGATCAACACCGCATTGGAATCCATCGACAAGATCCGCGACACCGCTCAGAGTATGGAGAGAATTTTCGTCGTCGAAGTCATGGGCAACAAATCCGGTTATATCGCCATGGAAGTGGCGATCGCTGCCGGCGCCGAAGATGTCATCATTCCTGAACGTCAGTTTGATTATGAAGGCATGCATGCGGAAATTATTGAAGGAAACCGTAAAGGCAAAATCAATTGGATTGTAATTTTGGCGGAAGGAGCCGGAAAAGGGCAGACCGTGGCGGAAACCATCACCAAGGCGACAGGTTTAGAGACGCGTTGTGTGGTTTTAGGACACGTTCAGCGCGGCGGAACTCCCAGCGGTCAGGACCGTATTCTGGCAACCCGTTTAGGCGCGGCGGCCGTCGATCTTCTTATGAACGGCATCTACGGAAAAGCGGTCGGCGTTCTGCAAAATGAGATCAATGTGGTCGACTTGGCGGATGCCACCAAGCGACAATTCGAGCATTTGGAAGATTATTATCAGTTGTTGAAAATATTGACATAAACGCTATACTTATTGGGTTTGAATTGTCGTAAATGGCTATAATAACTGTAAGGAAGGAAAGTTCACATGGCAAAGATTTACTACGATAAAGATGCAAATTTGGCTGACATTAAAGATAAAACCATCGCCGTCGTCGGCTACGGTATTCAGGGCCGGGGACAGGCTTTAAGTTTACGCGATAGCGGTTTGAAAGTCATTGTGGCCCAGCGCAAAGGCGGCCCCAACTACGATCAGGCCGTCAAGGATGGATTCAAGCCGGTCGACGCTGATGTTGCGGCCAAACAGGCGGATGTGATCATGCTTTTGGTGCAGGACCATATCCAGGCTGGTTTATATAAGGAATCGATCAAGAAGCATTTGAAAGCCGGTAAGGCTCTTATGTTTTCCCATGGGTTCAACATCCATTTCGGAGGGATCAAGCCTCCTAAGGATGTGGACGTTTTTATGATCGCCCCCAAAGGCCCGGGCGCCTTGGTCCGTCGTCAGTATGAAGAAGGCAAAGGCGTTCCATGTCTGGTTGCGATCCATCAGAATGCGACCGGCAAGGCCCTTAAAATCGCGCTCGCTTATGCCAAAGGTATCGGCGGTACCCGCGCGGGTGTTATTCAGACCACATTTGAAGAAGAAACCGAGACCGATCTATTCGGCGAACAGGTCGTCCTATGCGGCGGAACCAGCGAGCTTATCAAGGCCGGGTTCCATACGCTCGTGGATGCCGGTTATCAGCCCGAGATCGCGTATTTCGAATGCCTACATGAGCTAAAACTAATCGTCGATCTTATTTATGAAACGGGTATTCAGGGTATGCGCAAACGCGTTTCAGACACCGCCGAATACGGCGACCTATCGCGCGGCAAACGAATCATCACCGACAAAACCCGTAAGGAAATGCAAAAGATTCTAAAGGAAATCCAGAAAGGCAAATTTGCCAAAGAATGGATGAAGGAAAACGAAGAAGGGCGTCCCAATTTGACGAAGTGGCGCAAAGAAGCCGACAAGGATGTGGTTGAAAAAGTCGGCCGCGACCTGCGCGAAATGATGCCCTGGATGAAAAAATAGCGATCTTGCTCCATTGACTGCACCCGTGACCAGCGCAGTTATGGCTGGTCGCGGGAAAATCTTTTAAAGCGGTCACATGGAGGGTAATCAAATGGCTAAAGAAGACAAAGTATTGATTTTTGACACCACGTTGCGCGACGGGGAACAGGCCCCGGGCGCCAGCATGAATCCCAAAGAAAAATTGGAGATTGCTTTCGCGCTGGAACGTTTGGGCGTCGATATTATTGAGGCCGGATTTCCGGTCGCCTCCAAAGGCGACTTTGATTCAGTCAAGAACGTAGCCAAGCACATCAAGAATTCCATGATCTGCGGTCTGGCCAGATCATTGAAAACAGACATCGATGCGGCCGCGGATGCGGTCAAAGGAGCCAAGCGCCCGCGCATACATGTATTCCTGGCAACATCGAAAATCCATTTACAATAC
>JAGNTT010000173.1 GCA_017987425.1 Candidatus Omnitrophota bacterium | reverse complement strand
AGTCAAGAGCCCCCGCACAAACTCAAAACCTTTAAGCTTCTTGTCGCGGTACGTAAACACATTGTTGACCGTAAAGTTGGCCGTCATGGCGGTAAAGATGGCAAGGCTCTGGGCGGCCGCAAAATCAAAAAGCAAAACCTTGAGCCCCGCCCACAAAACAAACAGATGGACCACCAGCCCAAGGAATCCGACAAGCACAAACAGAATGAAACGGACCGGAATGTACGGTCCCAGAAATTTGTCCGCCAGAAGCAGAATATATTCCCAAGCAACCAGCGTGCCCAGTTTGCTTTCGCCCGTAGTCCTGCTGCGGAATTCGAACGGCAGTTCACGGAATTTGACCGGATGAGGCGAAGATACGCACAGATCGAAAAGAATTTTAAAACCCTTCCCCGACAGACGGTGCGCGGCACTCTCAAAGAAGGAACGTTTAAGCATAAAGAATCCGCTCATCGGATCTTTGATATCCGCGCGCATCATGGCGCGTCCGAAGGCGGTTGCAAAACGGCTGATCTTCTCCCGGGTACTTGACCATTTCCCGGTCGATCCTCCCTCCACGTAACGGCTGCCGATGACGATGTCGAGGCCGTCCGACTTCAGAACGGAAAGCATCTTCTTTAAAAGTGTTTCATCGTGCTGCAGGTCGCCGTCCATGACCGCCAGGTAAGGCGCACTTGATGCGAGCATTCCTTCGATACTGGCAGACGACAAGCCTCGCCTGGCAATGCGGTGAATGCATCTGACTCTGCTGTCGTTCTGAGCGATGGACTTGATATGACCGGATGTACCGTCGGGAGAATCGTCATCGACAAAGATCACTTCCCAGGCAACGCCTTTAAGCGCGCGCTCCAATTTCGCAAGCAGCGGCTTGACGTTAACCCGTTCATTGAATGTCGGAACGATGATAGAAAGTTCAATACTCATAATGAATGTCGAAGCCGTTATTGATGATCTTCCGAGAAATTGAGCTGTGTGGGACCTAAGAGATCCCTCACTCATTGCACTCGTTCGGGATGAATCCTCGGGTAGAGAAGCAAAGAATTACCCGAGGATTCACATATCCCTGATTTTCACTTTTAACACCTGAAGGACCGTCTTCTTAAACGAGACATTGAACTTTTCTTCATGCCCCGGATCGGCAACAAGCTCAAAAATTTCCCACGTTCCGTTGGCGTAAATACGTTCCTGCATCTTCACTCCGGAGAGACTAATCGAAGGAATGAGATCAGTCAGGATGACGTAATTTTTTCCCTGCGGGGCAAGCAGATCAGCAGTAATCTTACCTTCGTTGCAGTAATAAATCGTTTTCCCAGTAAATTTACCAGCTGCATAAGCGGTCTCTGTGTAACCCGGCGGCATGAAATAAATGTCAGTCAGTGCTCCCTGCCGGCCGCTTAGAAATTCGATCGTCCGTGCGATATCGCCCATACGGGAAATACTCGGGACAATATTTCCAATAAACACAAAACAAATCAGCATAACGACAACGGTGTTTACACAGAGTTTGACCTTGCCGCCTTTTTTGATAAGCCAGGCATACACAGGGAATAAGGCTCCCAACGCCAACGGTCCGGCGGCAGACAATAAATAAGACTGAATGCCCCAAGGCAAAAGCAGTACTAAATAACCGACCAGCCCGCAATAAATAAGGCTTCCAAAAAGATATTCACTTTTCTTTGAACGAACAGCTATGGCAAGAAAAGTAAAAAATCCGATAATTCCAATTACGATCAGGATCTTCACCAACATTGTCGCGCCCAAAACTTTCCCCAACAACCCGCCTATGGTCAGCCCGGCCTTGTATTTGGAAGTGTACTCACCTTTTAGCTGGACCGTGATTGTATAAAAAGCGTAGTATGCCAGAGAAACCGAGCAGATCAAGAAATGCCACAGAGAAACGGCCCAACGCGATTTGAAAAAAATCAGATCCAGAAACGAATAGACGAGCATCGCTACAGGAACGAAAATAAATGTGGCCTTGCTGAGCATTCCCAAGACGGCAATCACATAAAGCACGACCATGTCTACGGGGTTCCGGTCAAGATAGGTCTTTTGAAATAAAATTAACGCCAGAGGAGCCAGAAAGACAACGAACTTCTCCTGGACGGAAAGATATGTAAAGATATTCCAGAAAGGAAGAAATAAGAAGAACGTCAGAGGGAAAAAGAAAATCGTCCAACTGCGATTCTGTGGACGCACTCCAAAATAACGGTAAAAAACAATTCCCCAAAGAAGCATGGCGGCCATGTTTCCGGCGGCAATAAAGATATAAAACCCGGTCGGCCAATACTCAAAGACCTTATAAAAAATAGTCGCCCAGACGAAAACCATGGGCCGGAACATTCCTGCCGCCTGAAAACTTCCGGTGACATTCTTTGCGTCGGAAGGATTCTGCCAGTATGTTCTGGCCATGTTGAGAAATCCATGGTCATCCATTAATCCCCACGAAGGCGCGTAATACAAAGTCGCGACGGCGATAGCGATAAAGAACGAAACAAAAATCCCGATGGGCAGCCATTTATTTACGAACTGTTGATTTGGCGCGCTGGATAACATCCTCATAAATCTCCATTAATTTTTTATGATTGGTCTGCATCGTATACTTATCTTCAAAGACACCGCGGGCATTGTGGCCCATGTGCATCGTCTTCAAATGGTTTTCGAAACAGCGTCGAACGGCAGCTGTCAGCGCTTGCGGATTTCCCGGCTCGAACAAAAGACCCGTGACCCCGTCCTCGATCAATTCCTGCAGACTGCCCAGACGGCTGGCCACAACCGGAACACCGCAGGCAAACGCCTCCACAACAACCCGCGGAAAATTTTCATAACAGACGGATGGAATAACAAGAGTCGTGGCTTCTCTTAAAATTTCAAGGCATTGACGTTCCTTCAGAAATCCAAGAAACTCTACATTGGTTAACTTTTTCTCAATGGCAAGATCCTTTAGCTTCGCCTCCAGCGGCCCCGTCCCCACAATCTTCAAAGGAATATCTTTAAGAGACTCCCAGGCCGCAAGCAAAGTGTCGACGCCTTTTTCCTGGCTTAAACGGCCCAGATAAAGAGCATAACCCGCGTCCTTTTCCCGGCGGGACAGATTCACATCGATAAAATGGGGTTTAAAGGAAATTTTCTCGACCGGAATGCCCCGGTCCACGTATTTGCCGCGGGTGAATTCGGCCGCCACAATATAGCGGTCGACGTCATTGACCCAGACACCCTGACGCCAGAGCTTATCGAGATTGAACGCCATCATGGCGGTCATGACCGATGAATTGCGGAAACATCGATGACGCACACCTTCCCAGATATTTTTCTCAAGACAATCCTCACAAACGTGGCCGTCGCGAAACAGCAATGCGTTGGAACACATCATGCGGTAATTGTGCAGGCTCTGCACAACAGGCACACCCTCATCGTGACAGGCCTTATAGACCGCAGGCGTCATCATGTAATAGATATTGTGAAAGTGCGCGATGTCGGGACGTTGTTCGCGTAGAAGAACGCGCAGCTGCCGGTAGGTATTTTTGTTATACGCCAGCGATAAAAAATGAGCAGTCTTGCGTAATGGATTAAGCCGGGCGATCTCATCATTATGCCGTTCATAGATGATCACCTCATGCCCGAAAGACTTAAGCATGTCTATTTCGGAACGGGCAACGGCATCTTCCCCGCCGGGTATCTGGTAATAATTATGGCCGATCAAAATACGCATAGATCACATCCGCTGCGGGACGACAACACCATTATTGCCTGATTCCATCCGACGGTGGGCATAAGCCAGAATCAAACCATATAATGTCCATATTGGAATTGCTGTATAAGGAAGTTCTAAAGTGACAGAAAAAGCTGCGGCTGTTAAAGGGACCATCAGGGAGGCACACAAAAGCAGCCCGGCCACCGACCGCACGCGAACAAAAATTCTGACACAATATACAAAGACCGCCGCCATCGCAACAATAAACGCCACGCCCACAATTCCCGCGCGATAAATGATATTTAAATAAGAATTATGC
>JAGNTT010000030.1 GCA_017987425.1 Candidatus Omnitrophota bacterium | reverse complement strand
CTGGCCGTTGAATATTTTCATCAGAACTTGCTGACTAAAAAAGATGCCGCTGTAGAAGTTGCGCGGGGATATTTAAGAGAACGCGGTCTCCGCCTCGAGGATGTGAAACAGTTCAGGCTCGGCTTCGCACTCGACGAGTGGGACGGGTTATACGGCTTTCTTAGAAGTAAAAATGTAGATTTGAAATTGGTTGAACGGTCAGGTTTAGTGGTTCCCCGGGAAAGTAAAGAAGGGTATTACGACCGTTTCCGTGATCGAATTGTTTTTCCGATCTTTGACGTAAAATCGCAGTGTGTCGGTTTCGGCGCCCGTACCATGAAAGATGATAAGGGTGCGAAATATATCAACTCTCCCGATACGCCTGTCTATACCAAAGGACAGCATCTCTTCGGGCTGCAGTTGACGCGCCACGCGATTGCCAAAAAAGATTTTGTTATCGTCGTCGAAGGCTACATGGACATGATCCTGCCATTCCAATACGGAGTGGATAATATTGTTGCCTCATTAGGCACAGCCTTAACGACGGAGCAAATACGCCTGGTTCGCCGTTACACCGATAATGTCGTCATGCTCTATGATGCTGACGCAGCCGGTCAGGCGGCGATGGTACGTAGTCTGGATCTTCTTATTGAGCAGGACATGAATGTCCGCGTGGCCAATTTGGCCAGCGGCGAAGACCCGGATTCTTATATCCGGAAGTTCGGCCTTGAGGAGTTCGACAAGCGCATACAGGCGGCACAATCGCTCTTTGATTTTAAACTTCAGTGGCTTTCGGCCCAGTTCGATGTCAAGAACATCGAGCAGCGAGCCGAAATCTGTAATCAGATGATGGCCACGATTTACAAAATGAACAACGAGATTGTTCGTTTTGGATACTTGAAGCAGTTGGGGGAACGCCTTGGTCTGCCCGAGCAGGTTTTGTTGAGAGAGGGAAGAAAAATAGAAACCTCGCAAATTAAACAGACAAAACCCGAGGCAAAGCCGCAGCTCAAGCCCGCGGCTCAAAGACCGCTGAATGCCATCGAGCGGCAGGTCTTGGGCCTGCTAATTAATGATGCGGGGCTGATCCGTTCGGCCAAGGCAAGTATTGCGCTTTCAGAATTCGAAGACAAACGTACGCGGATCATCCTCGAGAAACTCTTCGAATTTGAAGGGGAGAAAGAAAGTTTTTCGGTTTCAAGTTTCTTGGGTTCATTCGATGATCTCGAAGTACAAAAGATCATTTCGAACATTTCGACTCAGGAAGATTTTCTGGAAAAGAATTCCGTCAGGGTATTGGAAGATTGTATTCAGCGTATTAAAGAGAAACAGTTAAAAGCCAAGAGACAGAGTATTTCTGAGCTTATGGTTCAGGCAAAAGAATCAGGTGATGAGGATCGTCTAAAAGATTTAATGCATGAATTTAACCGGCTTATTAAAGTTCATCCTAAAAAAATTTAGATAGGGAACCTATGAAAGAACCTCAAAAAGAAAAAGATTTTCAGCAAGATGTCGAGAAGTTGATCACGCTGGGCAAGAAAAAAGGTTTCTTGACCTACGATGAAGTCAACCAGTCTCTCTCCGAGACTGTTGATTCTTCCGAAGAGATCGACCAGGTTTTCGACATTCTCGACGGTAAAGACATCAAGGTTATTGAGTCTGAGGAAGAGTCTGAGCCTACTGCGACCGAAGAAGAGCCTTCCGACACCGAGACCCGTGAACAGCAGGTCCGCCGTTTACGTGAGGAAAATAAAGAAGACGACATTTATTCGGACAAATTCATTCCGCTGGATGACCCCGTTAAAATGTATTTGAAGCAGATGGGATCTATTCCTTTACTGACCCGCGAAGAGGAAATCAATCTTGCCAAACGTATTGAAGACGCGGAAAACCGTTTTGCCGAAAGTCTTTATCGCACGGCTTACGCCCGTAAAGAGGCGATCAGTATTATCAACGGCGTCTTGAAAGAAGAGATCAACGTCGAGGATGTTATCAAAGACGAATTGGAACGCCGTCCGAAACTGATCAAGGATATTGCAAAGATCTTGGGTAAGGTTCGTCACGCCCGTGTCGGTTCGGAAACCGGCGCAAAACTTCTGGCGGAATTCAAACTCACATCATCCGTCAATGAAGATGTCGTTAACAAGATCAATGAACTTGTCCGTAATATCGAACGTACAGACCGCTTGCTAAGCGCAAAACGTAAACCGGTCAATGTTGCGGAACTTAAGAAACAAAAAGCCCAGTTTGTTAAGGAACTCGAAGAGCCTCTCGACCGGGTTAAAATACAGGTCAAAGACATCAAGATCCGTCAGGCAAAGTTCAACAAGGCGAAAAAACTTCTGGTTGAAGCCAACCTCCGTCTTGTTGTGAGTATTGCTAAGAAATATATCAACCGCGGACTTTCCTTCCTCGATCTGATTCAGGAAGGGAACATGGGTTTGATCCGTGCCGTCGAGAAATTCGAATACAAGCGCGGATACAAGTTTTCAACCTATGCGACATGGTGGATCCGTCAGGCGATTACACGTTCCATCGCCGACCAGGCAAGAACCATCCGTATTCCGGTACACATGACGGAAACGATCAACAAGATCATCCGTGTGTCGCGCCTGTTCGTCCAGGAATACGGCCGCGAGCCGTCGGCCCAGGAAATCGCCAAGCAGATGCGCATTCCTGTTTCCAAGGTTAAAGAGATCCTCAAGATCTCACAAGTACCGATTTCTCTTCAGACACCGATCGGCGATGAAGGCGATACGCACTTCGGCGATTTTATCGAAGACAAAAAAGCAGTTTCGCCGGCGAATGCAACACTACATTCGATGTTAAAGGAAGAAATCACATCCGTTCTGTCGACGCTGGACGAACGTGAACGTAAAATTCTCGAACTTCGTTTTGGTATACACGACGGAACAAGCCGCACGTTGGAAGAGGTCGGCGCGGAATTTAACGTTACTCGTGAACGCGTCCGCCAGATTGAATCCAAGGCATTGCGTAAATTAAGACATCCCACTCGGTCTCGTCGAATTAAGATGTTCCTGGATATGGCGGGTAAAGATGCGGATTACGCCAGTTAATGATGATCATTCTGAGCTTACAAAAAAGCCTGCCGATGCCAGTCGGCGGGCTTTTTCTTTTTTCGGGATCAAACATATGACTATGAAGACAAAATTAATCCAAAATATTTTCATTTTCGTTGTCCTTATATGCGCGGTTTGTCCGGTTGCCAGGGCTCAAGAGGATGCGGTCCGTGCCCGGTACAATGCGGCGATCGAGAATATCATCAAAGATATTATTAAGTCCAAGAGCGGTTATCCCGAGCTTGAGAGTTTCTCCGCTTCTGCCATTCGCGAGGACTCCAGGGGATACAAAAGTAGTGCCTACTCGCATGACGCTTCTGGGGGCGCGGCGGACCCGTATAATTACCGCTTTTCTGTAGGGATCAAATCTTTGGATAGTCAACCGGTATCGGATTCAGATTCTTGGGAGCATAGGTTTCCCCTGCTTGGCTTTAAAGTCGTGATCGAGGCCAAGAAGCTCGGAGAGTGGACCTCCTTTGATGCCAGCAGGATTGTTGAGACAAATCTAGAAGATTTGAAAGTGGTCGAGCAGGATTTCCTTCCTTTCCGGCTTGATTTAAAAACAGATAAAGAGGTTTATTCCGTACGGGAGGAAATCGTTTTGACGGCGACTTTAAAGAATGTCACCATACAGCCCTACAAGCTGGCCGATCTCGATGAAAGTTCGCTTTACTGCAAGATCGGAGAGAAAGAGTGGGGAGGGGAAGGCGGAGGGGTCTTGGAATTAAGCAAGGTGCTCAGCGCCTACGGTACGGTCAAAAAGATCCTCAAAGTATCCGGAATGGAGACTCCTCAGGAGCTTTGGATCGGGTGCAGCTATGCACTCGGCTACAAAGGAGTTCAGCCTTACAGCCGCATCAAGATTTCGGTCCAGCCCAAAAGATAGTTCTTTTTCATCTCCTTGAATTTGAACTACTTTCATTTCTTCAAGCCCCCTTTTGAAAGGCCGGTCAGGGCTTAAATTCTGTTTGAAAATAAAAAGCCTCTATGATATGCTCTTTACATTCTATTTTCCCGAAATCTGCGTTATCGATGACTTTTTTAAAAAACGCATTGTAAAAGCTTTAAAAAGCAGCGATTACGGGCGGGCCATATAAAGATTCGGGCCTATAGCTCAGTCGGTTAGAGCAGGAGACTCATAATCTCTTGGTCCCAGGTTCGAGTCCTGGTGGGCCCAGGTTTGTTAATTCACATTTTGGACTCATAGCTCAGCTGGTTAGAGCGCTGCCCTCACATGGCAGAGGTCGCAGGTTCGATCCCTGCTGAGTCCATTGATGAATACAATATATTTAAGGTTTAGATCTCGACGGGTAATCACTCACAAAGGACAATCATGGTGACTGGTGTATCGATAAAAGAACAAATTAGAAAGCTGGTTGAGCTGCAAACATCCGACGTCGATATCTATGCGATCAAGCGCGATCTTGAAGAGAAGCCGGCGCGGATCGAAGAACTCAAAAAGAAATTTGAAAGCAAGAAGGCCAATCTCAAACAGCTTGAAGAGAAGTTGAAAACGATCCAGGTCGATCAAAAAGGTTATGAACTCGACTTGAAACAAAAAGAAGATTTGATCGTCAAAGGTGACCAGTCGTTGGGGCTTCTGAAAAGCAACAAAGAATACCAGGCCAAGCTTTATGAAATCGAAAATTTCAAGGCCGACAAATCCCTCATCGAAGAAAAGTTGTTGCTGCTTTTTGACGACGTGGAAGATATCCGCAATAAGATCGAGCTGGAGAAAAGTCTGGTCGCCCTCGAAGAGAAAAAATATCTCCAGGAAAAGAAAACCGTCGATGATGAGATGGATGTCATGAAAGACCGCATCAGCGTGCTGGAATCCCAGCGTAACAGGCTGACACCGGGCGTCCATCCTGAATATCTCAAGAAATACGAAAAAATTCTACATAACAAAGACGGCATCGCGATCGTTCCCATCAGGAATCACGCCTGCGGCGGTTGCTTTATGAATGTGACGGAACAAGTTCTCAATCAGATGAAAATGCATGATCAGATCGTTTCCTGCGATATGTGCGCCCGGATGCTTTATCTCGAGGAAGATCTTTGATGGATAACCTGGATGTTTTCACCGACGGCGCCTGTTCTGGGAATCCGGGTGAGGCGGCCATCGCGGTTGTTTTTAAAGACAACGGAAAAATTGTTAAGGAATTCGCAGAGGCAATCGGTCCGGCGACCAACAATATCGCGGAATATGCGGCGCTTGTGCGGGCCCTTAAAGAGGCAAAGATTTTAAAGTTAAACAGCATCCGCGTTCACACCGACAGTCAGTGGATGTTTAATCAGATACGCGGAATATACAAAGTCAAAAACGAGGGAATCAAGCCTTTCTACGACGAGGCCGTCGCCCTTGCCAAAAGTTTCAAGCGGGTCGAATTCAAATGGGTGCCCCGCGAGGAAAATAAAGACGCCGATCGTTTGGCGCAAGGTGTTTTAAAAGCAAAAGCAAGTCAAGGTGACCGCCCTGATGTCTTTGTCATCGGGGAGGAAAGTCCGAGCTCCGAAGGATGATGCATCCCGATAATGCGGGACCGGTGCCGCAAGGCGCTGAGGATTAGAGCTACAGTGACGATGCCCCGCACCGCAAGATGTGGGGAGTGAAACGAGCAATCTCTGCATGGAGCAATGCCAAATAGGGAGAGATCTCGACGGCAACGTTGAGGCGAGGCGATCCGCCTTGTTCGTATCTCCGGGTAGGCTGCAAGAGTTCCGAAAGTAATTTCGGAAGTTAGTCGAATGGTCACCCTGTGTCGCATGAGGTTCAGGGCAATATTTTTTTAGAAACATTGTCCTGTGCCTCGCGGTTCAGCAACAGAACTCGGCTTATTTGACTTGCTTTATATATGGATACACCGATTGAAAAGGATAGCACGGATTTTCAATCAGACGTTTGCGTGTAGTACGGTTTCCGTGTTGTCCTTAATTTATCGTCAATGGAGGGATGTTCAATGTCAGGTCATTCAAAATGGGCAAAAATTAAACATAAAAAAGGCGCGGAAGACGCCAAAAGAGGCGCGATATTCACCAAGGTCAGTAAAGAAATCACGGCTGCAGCGAAAGACGGCGGCGGTAATGTCGAAACCAACATCCGTTTGAGAGCCGCTGTTCAGCGCGCCCGCGGCGTCAACATGCCGGCGAGCAACGTCGAGAACGCGATCAAGAAGGGTACCGGAGAGCTCCCCGGCGTTGTTTATGAAGGAGTGGTCTTTGATGCTTATGCCCCGGGCGGAGTCGCCATGCTCATCGAAGGTTTGACCGACAACAAGAACCGCACGACCGCGGAAATCCGCAATCTTCTTAACAAAAAAGGCGGAAGCATGGCTGGTCCCGGTTCCACCGCGTATATGTTTACGAAAAAAGGTTATATCTCTGTTGAGAAATCAAAGGCCAGTGAAGATGTACTTATGGAAGCGGTCCTTGAGGCAGGTGCGGAAGATTTTCAAACAGAAGGCGATTCTTTTGAGATTACATGTGATCCCACTGTATTTGAAAAAGTGAAAGCTGCAGTTATCGCTAAAAATATTGAAACTCAAACGGCGGAAGTGACCATGCTTCCCTCATCCACTGTGAAAGTCACCGGAAATGATGTCAAGAACGTACTTGAATTGATGGAAGCGCTCGAAGAGCATGAAGATGTTCAAGCGGTTCATTCGAATTTTGATATTTCAGAAGAAGATATGGCGAAGCTTGCGGAAGGTTAATGAGAATTCTCGGCGTTGATCCAGGCTTGAGAAGAACAGGTTATGGATTGGTGGATGTGTCGGCCCAATCTTCAATCAAGCTTGTTGAGGCCGGAACGATCGAGCCGGATGAAAAAGATCTTTTTGAAAACAGAATCCACAAGATACATTTGAATCTTGAGAAAATCATCAGCGCGCATAATCCGGAAGTGATGGTCTTGGAAAAGTTATACGCCCATCACAAGCATCCGGCAACCGCCCCTGTGCTGGGACATGTGCGCGGCGTGATTTGTCTGCTGTGCGCCCAGAAGAAGATCAAGCTCATTGAACACAGCGTTAAACGTATCCGGAAATCTTTGGTCGGAAACGGCAACGCCACAAAAGAACAGACCAGATCGTTGATCGCAAATTTATTTAAGATCAATGCGGCCCAGCTGACACTGGATGCCAGCGACGCGCTGGCGCTCGCTTTGGGGCATGCGCATATGATCCGCATGAAGATATTATGATAGCCCGCCTGCAAGGCACATTGGTTGAAAAACGCGAGTATTCGCTGCTCCTGAATGTAGGCGGAGTGCATTACGAAGTTTTGGTCCCAAACTCCATTATGGGACGGGTGGACCAGGCGGTTGAGTCCGACGGGAAATTGTCATTGGTCACGTATCATTATTTTCAACTGACGCCGTCGTCGGCTAATCCGATGCTCATTGGTTTTTTAAACGAAGTGGAACGCGATTTCTTCCTTGATTTTATTTCCGTTTCCGGGATCGGCCCCCGGGCCGCGGTCAAGGCGCTCAATAAACCGATTTCCGAGATTGCTCAGGCGATCCACGTCGGGGATGTGCCTTATCTGAAAACACTGCCCGGCATCGGACTGCAGCGCGCCAAGGAAGTCGTGGCCAAGCTGCAGAATAAGACCGGACGTTTCGCATTAATCCAGGATCGCAGCGTCGTTCCCGTTGTGAAACAGACCGTCGCGCAGGGATTTGAAGAAGAAGCTTTGGATGTGCTTTTACAGCTGCAGTACAAGCGCAATGAGGCCGTATCCATGATCCAGAAGGCCATGGAGCGGGCCCAGGGTATCAACACCGTCGAAGAATTGTTAAACGAGATCTACAAGCAAAGGATCAAGGCATAATGGACCAGACGCAGATTGATTACACCAAAGGCATTATCGAATCCATTCTGTTTGTGAGCGACAAACCGGTGACGGTCGATCAGTTCAGGCAGGTGATGGAGGAATTATCCCCATCGGATGTTGAAAAAATTCTGCAGTCTTTGAAGGAAGATTATGCCCGGAATGTGGGCGGTATGGTTATCGGCGAAATTGCCGGCGGTTATCAGATGCTGACGAACCCGAGCCATGCGTCGCACATCAGAAATTTTTATAAGACGCGCACCAAGGAAAAATTATCGCGTCCGTCTCTTGAGACGCTTGCGATCATCGCGTACAAACAGCCAGTGAGCCGTGCGGACATCGAGCTTGTCCGCGGGGTCAATTCCGACGGTGTCATGGCCCACTTGCTCGCCAAGGCGCTCATTAAGATTGTCGGCCGCAAAGAAGTCGCCGGCCGTCCGTTCCTGTATGGAACAACTAAGGAATTTCTGGAATATTTCGGCTTAAGATCGATCGAAGATCTGCCCAAGCTGGAAGAATTTCCGATGTTGTCCGCGACAATTGAACAGGCTGCTGCCGCAGAGCAGCCTCTGGCTGAAGTCCGCGAGCTTACGGAAGAAGAGAAGCGTCAGGAAGAAACATTGAAAGAAAGTCTGGATGCCTTTGAAGAAGCCGCCCAGACTCAACAGCAGGAGCCTGCTCCTGCCCCAACGGATGATGTAGCCGTCTAAAGGTGACTATGGATATCAGTGAACTGAGAAAAAAAATCGATGGGTTAGACTCCAAGATTGTCGGGCTTTTAAACGAGCGAGCCGAGATCAGCCAGGCTATCGGCGAACAAAAGGTCAAGCACAGCAAAAGCATCTACGCGCCTGATCGTGAAAAAGCAGTTCTGAATCGCGTTCGTGATCTCAATAAAGGACCGGTAACGGCATCCGCTTTGAAGGCGATTTACCGAGAGATTATGTCCTGTTCGCTCGCTCTGGAGAAGCCTCTTAATATTGCTGCTCTTGGACAAAAAGGTTCGTACACCTACGCCGCCGCCCGTCAGATTTTCGGTTCACAGGCTACCTACGTCGGTTGCGGCACCATTGGCGAAGTTTTTCAGAGAGTTGAAGAAAATGCTTGTGATTACGGCGTCGTGCCGATTGAAAACTCGACGGAAGGTGCTGTTACTCCGACCTTCGACTTTCTTGCCGAATCGGAACTGAAGATATGCCGTGAAGACATGCGAGAGATCCGTCACAACCTTCTTTCCAAATATCCCAAAAACAAGATAAAGAAAATTTATGCGAATCCGCAGGCATCCGCGCAGTGCCGCAACTGGCTGGCTCACAACATGCCCACTGTCGAGCTGATTTGGGTGGCTTCAACGACGGATGCCGCCGCTCATGCCGTCCGTGAAAAAGGCGCAGCCGCCATCGGATCCCGCGAAGCAGGGGAAGAGTATAATCTCCGCGTGGTCGTCGAAAATATTTATGACACGGCCCACAACACCACCCGCTTCTTCGTTATCGGTCAGAGCGACGCCGCTCCGACCGGCAAAGACCGCACATCCATTTTGTTCTCCATCAAAGATAAGGTCGGCGCGCTGTACAATATGCTCCAGCCTTTCTACAATGAAAAGATCAACCTGACGAGAATCGAATCCCGGCCTTCGAAGAGAAAAGCCTGGGATTATTATTTCTTCGTCGATTTCGAAGGCCACCGTCTAGACCCGAAGGTCAAGAAGGCCCTCGATCAACTTGAAAACATGTGTAAATATCTGAAAGTTTTGGGATCCTATCCCGTTTTAGAATGAAGATCACGCCTAAGCAAAATATATTAAAGGTCAAGCCGTACATTCCGGGCAAACCGATTGAAGAAGTCAAAAGGGAGTTGGGGTTAAAGAGCGTCATCAAGCTTGCCTCCAATGAAAATCCCTACGACGCTTCGCCTCGTGTGTTGCGCGCTATGTCGGCGGCATCCCGAACGGTCAACCGTTATCCCGACGGCGCCTGCCACTACCTTCGCAAGGAACTTTCCGCCCGCCTTAAAGTCAATCAGGACCAGATCATTTTCGGTAACGGCTCTGACGAAGTGATTGTCCTGGCTGTGCGAGCGTTTGTCCGCGAGGGTGACGAAGTCGTCATCGCCAAACCGTCATTCCTGATTTATGAGATCGCTTCATTGATTGAAGGCGCCAAGGTTTGCGGTGTTCCGCTTAAGAATTTCCGTTACGATCTCGAAGGTATGAAGCACGCGGTTACGGCTAAGACCAAGATCATTTTCGTCGGTAATCCCGATAATCCGGCGGGCACGTACATTCCGCGCGGCGATTTGAAAAAGTTCATCACGGAAATTCGCAAGGACGTCCTTATTTTTATCGACGAAGCATATTTTGAATATGTCCACGCCAATGATTATCCGAACGGCATAGAGTTTATCAAGGATCACGCCAATGTGGTTGTGACGCGGACGTTTTCAAAGATGTACGGACTGGCGGGGCTTCGCGTCGGTTTCGGTATCGGCGATCCGGCCGTCATCGATGTGTTAAACCGCCTGCGCGAACCGTTCAACGTGAATTCCATCGCCCAAGCCGCTGCCATCGCCTGTCTCAAGGATAAGAAATATTATCAAGGCATCGCCAAATCCGTCGAAGAAGAACGCAGGTTTCTTTATGCCGGTTTTGAAAAACTGGATATTCATTACGAAGAAAGCCATACCAATTTTGTTTTACTCAGAGTCAAGAATGACAGTACAGTTGTTTCCCAGGCATTGCTTAAAAAAGGCGTCATCATCCGGGACATGAATGCCTGGGGTCTGAAGAATTATATCCGCATCACCATCGGGTCGCGTAAGGAAAACCGGATTCTGCTCAAAGCGCTTCAAGAGGTGCTGGGTAAACAATAAATCGGACAGGTTATTTTAAAAGACACTCGTTCGCTTAAAATGCGATTTCAAGATAAGGAGCGTACATGATTGTTATATTGAAGAAAGATGCGTCTGAGGAACAAGTTAAACATATAGTCGACAAGGCGGAAGCGCTAGGACTGAAGGCCCATATTTCTCGCGGTGTTGAACGCACTGTTATCGGTTTTATCGGGCCGGAAGATGTGCTGCGTCAAACGCCGCTCGAGGTTTTCCCCGGCGTCGAGCAGGTCATGCCGGTCCTTGCGCCGTATCGTCTTGTGTCTCGTGAATTCAAGAAAGAGAACACCCTCATTAAGATCAACGACGACGTAACGATCGGCGGCAACAAGGTGGTCGTTATGGCGGGACCATGTTCCGTCGAGGGGTTAGAGGAGTTCCGTTCGGTCGCCAAAAAGGTCAAGGCCGCGGGAGCGAACATCCTGCGCGGCGGCGCTTACAAACCGCGTACTTCGCCGTATGATTTTCAGGGTAAAGGTGAAGAGGGACTTAAAATCATGCGCGATGTCGCCGGTGAACTGCGTATCGCCACGATCACCGAAGTAATGGATACGCGTCAGGTCGAGTTAGTCGCCAAATACGTCGACATTTTTCAGCTGGGTGCCCGCAACATGCAGAACTTTTCTCTGCTCAAGGAAATCGGGGCGACCCGTAAACCCGTCATGCTTAAACGCGGCATCAGCGCGACCATTAAAGAATGGTTGATGTCGGCGGAATATATTTTAGCGAGCGGAAATTTTAATGTGATCTTCTGTGAACGCGGTATACGTACCTACGAAACCGCTTATCGCAACACACTCGACATCAATGCTGTTCCGATGGTCCAGCAGTTGTCGCATCTTCCCATCATCGTCGACCCAAGCCACGGGACAGGGGTTTGGAATCTCGTCGGAAGCGGGGCTAAAGCTGCTGTGGCAGCCGGCGCCAACGGACTCATGCTGGAAGTCCATGAAAATCCCGAAGAAGCATTGTCGGACGGCGCGCAATCGTTACTGCCCAAGAAGTTTGAGGCGCTCATGAAAGAGCTGAGGGTCATTGCGCAAGCTGTTGGAAAAGAACTTTAATTTTATTTACCTCCAACAAGGGAGTGCCTGTGTTTCGCAGAGAACTTTTTAGAAAAGTCGCGATCGTTGGCGTCGGTTTGATCGGCGCCTCAGTCGGCATGGCCATCAAGAAAAAAGCGTTGGCGCGGGAGATTGTGGGGGTTGCCCGTAAGGATGTCACCATTGATGCCGCTATCAAGATCGGGGCGATCGGTTCCGGTACGAAGGATATCAAGGAGGCGGTCAAAGACGCGGATATGATCATCCTCGCCGCGCCGGTCAATGCAATCGTCGAGTCATTCCCGATTTTGAACACCCATGCTCGTCGTGGTGCCATCATCACGGACGTCGGCAGTTCCAAGGGGCTTATCGTGGATCAAGCCCACAAGCATCTTCATCCGTCATTCCTGTTTGTGGGTTCGCACCCGCTGGCAGGTTCGGAAAAGAGCGGCCCGCAATTCGGCAGTGCCGATCTTTTTAACAACACCACCTGTATCATGACGCCGGTCGACAAAACCAACCGTCTGGCTAAGGAAAAGGTGAAGCATTTCTGGTCGCAGCTGGGGGCGAATGTTCGTTTTATGTCGCCGTCGGAACATGACGAGATTCTGGCCGTTATCAGCCATCTGCCGCATTTGATGGCGTATTCACTTGCCAAATCGATCCCTGAACAATTTCTTTCCTATGCAACTCAGAGTCTGCGCGATACGACACGTATTGCCGCTTCCGATCCGAAAATGTGGAACGACATCTGTATTTCCAACACTAAAAATATATTAAAAGCGCTCGACGAATATACCCGGGCACTGGGAACTATCCGCAAGGCGATCGTTGACGGTGATCAGCAGACGCTCTTGGAAACCTTTACCCAGGCGAAAGCCGCGCGCGAACGCATCGAGAAAAACGGACATGCCTAAACACTTGATCATCACATTGGACGGTCCGGCGGGAGCCGGCAAAAGCACGGTCGCCAAACAGCTGGCCAAGCTTTTGAATATTTCTTATCTGGACACCGGAGCCATGTACCGCGCGTTGACGTTTAAGGCTCTTCGCCTCAAGGCCAATCTGGAGGATGAAAACGCTTTGGAGGCGATCGCTTTAAAAACAAAGATCGATTTTGTCGACGACGGCAATGGCGGTCTGCGCATTGCTTTGGACGGCGAGGATGTCAGCGATGCCATCCGTTCGCTTGATGTCACGAACAACACATTTTACGCGGCACGCGCTCCGAAAGTCCGCGCTATTTTAGTGGAATGGCAGAAGGCCTTTGGAAGAGCCCGTTCGCTTGTCGGAGAAGGGCGTGATCTGGGCTCGGTCGTTTTTCCGGACGCCACGTATAAATTTTATCTGGATGCCGACATCGAAGAACGCTGTCAGCGCCGCATCCGTGAACTCAAGGCGCAAGGAAAGGTTTTTGACGAAGAAGAACTCAAACGGGACATGAAGGAACGAGACCGAAAAGATATCAGCCGCTCCGTCGGGCCCCTTAAGAAAACTTCCGACATGATCGTGGTCGATTCGACCGGCCTTAATGTCGAAGAAAGCGCGCAGAAAATTCTGGAACATATCAAGCGTTAAGCCTCACCATGGAAAAAACCCACATACGCAACTTTTCCATCATCGCCCATATTGACCATGGTAAATCGACCTTGGCCGACCGGCTCATGCTTTTTGCCGGGGCGATCGATGAACGTAAATTCCGCAATCAGATGCTCGATGACATGGATCTTGAACGCGAGCGCGGCATCACGATCAAGGCCTCCGCGGTCCGTCTTGACTACAAGGCTAAGGACGGGAAGTCCTACGTTTTTAATCTCATCGACACGCCGGGCCACGTCGACTTCTCCTATGAAGTCGAGAAATCGCTGCGTGCCTGCGAAGGGGCTCTGTTGTTGGTGGACGCGTCCCAGGGTGTTGAGTCGCAGACAATTGCCAACCATTATCTTGCTATTGAAAACAATCTTGAGATTCTTCCGGTTATCAATAAGATTGATATTGCCAACATCGATCTGGATTTGGTCAAGCATCAGCTGACGGATGTGTTTAAATTCAGGGAAGAGAATATGGTCATGGTCTCTGCCAAAGAGGGGATTAACATTGACCAGCTTTTTGAAAAGATCGTCGACTACATTCCGCCGCCCGAAGGTGATGAAACAGCGCCGCTTAAAGCTTTTATTTTTGACATGAAGTACGATATTTATAAAGGGATCATTGTTTATATCCGTGTTTTGGACGGCGTCATGAAACCGGGAACTAAAATTCATATGATGAACGTCGGCAATGATTTTACAGTAGAAGAGGTCGGTGTTTTTTCACCCGTCGCGGTGCCGGTCAAGGAACTCGGGCCTGGGGAGGTCGGTTACATCACCTGCAACCTGCATGATCCCAAGGAAGCGCGCGTCGGTGATACGATCACGGATGTCAACCGCCCGACGGACCAAGCGCTGGAAGGCTATCGCCAGTTAAAGCCGCTCGTCTTTTGCGGCGTATATCCGGTCAATTCCAAGGATTACATGAATCTTCGCGAGGCGATTGATAAGCTGCGCTTGAGCGATCCGAGCTTTGTTTATGAGCATGAAACGTCGCAGTCGTTCGGTCATGGTTTTCGCTGCGGTTTCCTGGGGCTTTTGCACATGGAAATCGTTCAGGAACGCCTTGAACGCGAATATGACCTGAATTTGATATTGACAACCCCCAACGTCGGATATAAAGTCACAAAAAAGGAAGGCGAGCCGTACGATTTGGAAAATCCGTCGGAACTTCCCTCTTCGAGTGAGATGATCCGGATCGAAGAGCCTTTTTTGACCGTCTCTGTTTTTACGCCGGTCTCCTATATGGACAGTGTCATGGAGCTGGCGAAACGTAAACGCGGTATTTTCGTTAAAAGTGAATACGTTTCTGACCGCATGAAGATTGTCTATGACATCCCGTTGTCCGAAGTCATCGTCGATTTTAACGATATGATCAAATCCGCCACCCGTGGATACGGGTCGATCGATTATGAATTTAAAGGATATATTCAGGCTCAAATCGCGAAACTTGATATTCTGATCAATGATGAAGCCTGCGATGCGTTTTCCTGTCTGGTGCATAAAGATCGCGCTTATGAAAAGGGCCTCGCGCTTGTCACAAAGCTCAAAGATCTAATTCCTCAACAATTGTTTGAAATAAAAGTCCAGGCTGCTTCCGACGGGCGGATCATATCGAGCGCCCGAATCAAGGCCGCGGGTAAAAACGTCACGGCCAAATGCTACGGCGGCGACATCACCCGCAAACGCAAACTCTGGGAAAAGCAAAAAGAAGGCAAAAAGAAACTCAAGCAGATCGGCCGTGTTGAAGTCCCGCCGGAAGCTTTTCTGGCTGCCTTAAAAATTTGAGGATTATTATGTCGAAATC
>JAGNTT010000172.1 GCA_017987425.1 Candidatus Omnitrophota bacterium | reverse complement strand
GTCGGTCGGTTTGGCAAAAAATTCCGCCACGTTAAAGGCCCGGAATGTTTCTTCCATGCCCGCATGGGCGGTCATGACTATGACAGGGACTTTTGCGTAATTAGGTAGAAGCTTCACCGCTTTAAAGAATTTAAATCCGTCCATGACAGGCATGGCCACGTCGGTGACAATCAGATCGAACTGTTCGGCCTTGGCAGCCTCAAGTCCGCTCTGCCCGTCGCCCAAAGCGGTCACGTCATACCCCGCCCGCCCTAGATACACCTTAAAAATTTCCAGCATGTCAGGCTCATCATCCAAAAAAAGAATTTTTTTAGCCATGGTACTCGCAGTCAGTATGGGATTTTAAAAGCATGTTCATAAAGGTTTAATCTTCTCTTCATCTATTCTAACTATAATAGAATCATGAAAAACATTATTTTATGTTTTATTATTCTTGCGTTGACCGGATGCGCGACATACAAAGGCGTGGGATCGCAGATTTGGCATGACCAGCGAAGCGTGGAATTGGAAGAGGCCAGAAAAAGCAGGAAGATCACTGAGGCCGAATACCAGAACTCCAAGAACCAGATCGACCAGATACGCGTGGACTACCTAAACCGCGACCGCAATTCCCCCAGCGCCAGCTTCGGTTTCGGCTGGATGCACTGATCCCGCCAGCCCCTAACGCGCACTGCTTAACTGCGTAGGCTTGTCATCCATCATCCCCAGTAGCACCGGCAGATTGCCGATGGGGGTAACCTCGAGGATAACCGGCCGGAGTCCTTCTATTTCCATAGATTCAAAATCAGGACGGTCTGCAATCATTGAGGAAACGCTGCCGTCCCCTTCCACCTGCAGTTGTAAATTCACAGGATTGAAATCAATACCGCCAACGTCGGAATCGGCAGATTTCGCGTCAGATGAAACGGCGCTTCGATCAGCCTTGGAAACTGCAGGCGTAACATCATCTTCATCATTTTCAGGACCGGGTACGGATTCCTGGTTTAATTTGGCCAGAGCGATCATCGCAATCATACGGTAAAATGTTGAAAAACGGCCGCGGGTCTGATGAGTGTACGCAGGCTCGTCCCCGGACACAAACGTATAATCGTCCGGCACCTCTTCCCCGAGTAAAGCCATAGAAAAACGTTGTTCGAAATAATGGGCCAACTCATGAACAACACCGTCCACGGGATCAAACACATGGCCGTTAAAGATACCCTGCTGATTGATAAGGTCCGCCAACGCGGCATTGACCACCATTGTACCCTGCCAAAAAGCAGCGGATGCAGGATACTCCCGGTCGACAATGTAAACGTCTTTAAATCCAACGGCCTCACCGATACGCTTAAAAATCTTCAAGAGAATTTCTTCCTGGGGAGTTTCCGCTTCGCGCAATTTATAATTCCTTAAATCTTTTATAAGTTTCCTGGCGAATTCCTCCCGTTTAGCCCCGTACTCGTCCTGCATGGCTAACGCCTGATCAAGGTCAACACCCAAACGCTGCGCCTGTAGTCGGGTTTTTTCGGCATTAATTTTCATCTGAGTCGCTATTCTCCGGTCCAGAAGACTTGCCTTGCCGTAAGACATTTTCGCCTCCAGCCGAACAATAAACTTCATAAACGCTTCCATCTTTTCCTGAGAATGCATATCGGAAAGCCACCGGCCAAGCTCAGCCAATTCATTCACATCAATATGTTCATAATCATCGTTATTCATGCGCTCAACAAGATCCACCAACTGGCGGTTGCCTTCGAGCACGTCGTAATATCGGTCGTCTGGGCTGATCTCCCAGTCGCGCGAAAAATCATCGAGAACAAACGACTCGTCGGTCAACGCCTTACGAACCAGTGCACGGAAAAATTCAATGGTCACATATTTCTGGATATCTTCAAAGTGCTGTTCATCTTCACGCTCGTACGAACTGCGGTTCTGGATCAAAGGAAGAGGTATTTCGATCATGAGTCCGAGATCATCGATATAATGGCGCAGAAATTCGGGAATGAATGCCAGGAATTTTTCCTTGAGCATCAAATCCTCAACGCGCAGACCGTTCTTGTCGAGCCATTGATTCGGCATGTCCGCGTCCTTCTTACCCCAAATCCGCATCTTTAAAGGCTCCTGCCCGGCGCTGACGGGGAGAACATTAAAATCAGCCTCCGCCAGCAGCTCCTTACCCTTAACAGTGATCGGCGAAAGATTTACGCGCCCTTCCCTGTCTTCTTCCTGTATTGACAAAGTAAAACCGTTACGTCCATTCGACATTGAACCAAAGACCTTCCACGAACGCCGCCCCAGCATTTGGTCGAGTTCGGGAATCGTATGTTGGGCTTTTTTGATCCGGCGCACGGTCACACCCCGGGAAATCTCCGAAACATCCAGCCGGCGCACACGCGTCAGACGCACGCCGTTGCTTTCGGCATTGACGTTAATAACCAGCATATATGCATCCTGACCGTTATTGACGATCCACTCGACCCTGTCGACACCGGCATAATAAGTCAATTTTCCCGTCCCGAAAAAACCGCTTAACTGGCTCAACTGGTTTTTGTCAGCCTTGGTCGACATTAAAAGCAGGAGCGCCAACAATTCGCTCGGTCCGGCGCCGTCATCAGCCGCTTCTTCAATAAATTCACCGGTGATCGTGTCTTTGTAATAACGGATGATCAAATTTTTAGCACCGGCATCTTTTGAATTCTGGACGATTTCCGCCTTTTCACCGCCAGCCTCTTTCTGGCGGCTCACCAGCTGATTGATTTCAGCGGCGAGCTGGGGCAATATCGGCTCCCGCTTGATTTGAGCAAAATTTTCGATCATCTCACCGATCGTTTTAAAACGCCCTTTGCGGTAAGCGTTCATCAGCTGGTCTAAACCGACACCTTCGGTATCATTGACCAGATCTGTGCCGGAAGGTTCAACGCGGTCTTTGGTCTGGATCATGTTCAAATCAGTGGTTAAGAAAACGATAAAGTCCTTGATCTTCCCTAAATTATCCAATTCTTTTGGGTCTTTAACACTGTCGATGATCCGCTTTTCAGGAGTCTTTTCGAAAGCCTTGGCCATCTGGTCCAGATAATTACGGCGGACGTCGCCTGCAACAGCCCCATCACGCAGAATCCTGTTCAATTGTTTAAAAACAGCGGGAGCCGCCTGTGGATCGGCTGAAGATGCAGACAAAAACCGGACGATCTTGCGTTGCGTTTCCATCGAGACATTCAACGCGTCCAATTCCCCGATCAGATTTGCTATCACAGGCATGTTGTCGACCTGTTCCTGATTCACCGCTTTCCAGCCCAGTAACGCGGCAGGGAAAAACGCGCGCAGGAATTCTTCATTAAACAGATCCTCATTCAAATTCTGATCTCTAATGAGCGCGGCAATCCCGTCAAAAAGAGACGCCAAAAAGCTTTGCTGCAGCCAAACCTGCTCCTGAACAAGATGTTTAATTAGATTATCAAAGAACACTCCATCGGTGCTTGTTTCATTGATGACTTTTAAGATAATGCCGGCACGTCTGCCTGCTTCATTCAGAGGAAGTGCCTGATCAAACGTAATACCGTCGGGCAAAACCGCTTTGTCACGAAACGCCCGGATGAATTGCGACCGTAACGATGACTCTTGGTCCGCATAAATACCTTCAATCGTTTTCTGCAGATGTTCCTGAAGCTGCGCTCTATGGTCTTCCGGAACCCTTTCAAGCAGTTTGAAAAGGCCGTCATAAGCCAGCCGGGCCTGGGCTATCCAATAATCACGACCCTGCGTTTGCGACGAGTTCAATACATCACGGCTCCACAGCTCGATAGCCCGTCTCTGTATCTCATTCATAACACCGGTTTCGGCACTGCCTGACGACTCCACAAAAACAACAGGATCGAAAAAAAGAAACTTATTAGACTGCGGATTATAAAACACAAATGTTCTGCCGTTTGCTTCCTGTAAATAAAACCCGTCCGGAATACCTGCAACATCATAAACTATTCCATCGGCATCGTATAAACGATGCTCGTCTTTTCTTTGATCATAAATAAATGTACGGTCCGCATTTGCCAAAATTCTCAATTCTGTAAATCTCAAAAGATCGGGCGCGTCCAGCCA
>JAGNTT010000029.1 GCA_017987425.1 Candidatus Omnitrophota bacterium | reverse complement strand
AGAACTCCGTCATGACTTTTGATGCGTCCGGGCTTCTTTAACTGCTGGCGGTAATATCCCGAAACATTATTGATGATGAACTTCAGATGATTGACGAAATCGCTGGTGATGCACTGGAACGCCCCGCTGATTTCCGACTCAGGTACCCGCAGATTTTTCACGGGGAGCTTGGTTTTGTCGAATTTGCGCGTGTATTTCGCGACCGCGTTGTCGCCGTTTAAACGCACATCATCGATAATCTTGCGGACCTTTTCCTCCACATGCGCCCGTCGGGCATAGGCATGCCGGTTGTATAATTTCTCGATTCCCTCACCTGATTGCTTCAATACTTTCATTGAATTTTTCCCTTGATCAATTGACCGGCCTGTTCGACCGCAGACTGAATTTTCTCCGGGCTTTTGCTGCCGGCCTGGGCCATATCCGGACGGCCGCCGCCGTTGCCGCCCATGAGCGGCGCGATTTCCTTAATGAGATCGCCGGCGCTTAAGCCTTTGGCAATTAGATCTTCAGTCACGGAAATTAAAAGAAAAGCATCTTCCTGCGATTTGGCACCGAGCACGACCACAGCGGATTTTGCCTTCTGCTTGATCGTATCGGAAACTTTGCGCAGAACATCTTTGTCAGCACCCGTAAAGACGTGCGCAACAATCTTGGCGCCGTTGACGGTGGCGGCGGAGCCTATGATTTTGTCCAGATCATTCAGCATGGCAGAAAGACGCATCTTTTCGGTTTCTTTTTCCAGATCTTTCGCACGCTTGGAAAGCTGTTCGACATGTTCGGAAACTTCCAGAAGCGGCGACTTTACGATCGTCGAAACGCGTTTGAGTTCGTTTTCCTGCATAAAGAGATATTCGAACGTGCTCATACCGGTGAATGCCTCGACGCGCCGGATGCCTTGGGCAACCGCTCCTTCACTGATGATCTTAAACGGCCCGATCTGGCCGGTCAGCTTCAAATGCGTCCCGCCGCAGAATTCTTTTGAAAACGGACCGATCGTGATCACGCGTACGGTATCGCCGTATTTCTCGGCGAAATATGCGAGCGCACCCGACTGCTTGGCTTTTTCGATCGGCATTGCTTCCTTCTTAACTTCGTGACATCCGAGGATATAACGGTTGACCTTATCCTCGATCATCTTGATTTCGTCGGAGCTGATCGATTGGGGATGCGTGAAGTCGAAACGCAGACGGTCATCGGCTACAAGCGATCCCTGCTGCTTGACGTGCGGCCCTAAAATTTCCCGAAGCACGGATTGAAGCAAATGGGTGGCAGTGTGATTGCGCATGATCGCCAGACGGCGTGCCTCGTCGATCTGCGCGCCCAATTTATCGCCGACGCGGATCAGGCCTTCTTCGATCGTGGCATCATGAATAAAAATATCATTGGTTTTCTGGGTGTCGCTCACCCGGATGCGGACCTTAGGGGCCCACAGGGTTCCGGTGTCGCCGATCTGACCGCCGGACTCCGCGTAAAACACCGTCTGGTCCAGAATGATTTTGACGCTGTCGCCCTCTTTCGCTTCGGGGACTTCTTTCTGATCTTTGTAAATTTTGAGAATGGCGCCCTCGCAGGAATCCTGGTCATATCCCAGGAATTTTGTTTTGGGAACGTTCACGCTGACACCTGCCGCCCCGAAAACGTCGCCGGTCATCTTGCTGGAAGCGCGCGACTTGGTCTGCTGCTCTTCCATCAGTTCATTAAATTTAACAAGCGCCGCATCCATGATGTCCTGAGGAATGCGGATGGAACGCAAAACTTTTTCGATTGTCGGCATCGTCAGCCCGAACGTGTCACGGTAGGAAAAAATGAGCTGACCCAACTTTTGCGGATCTGCCATACCGATTTCTTTGGCTTTACGTTCGAATTCCGGAAGACGCTCCTTGCGGACCTTAAGATATGATTCTTCGACACTGCGTATGACGCTGCCGATCTCAAATTCCTTGGCGACCAATTCCGGATATGGAAATTTCATCGCCTCGACCACCGCATGGACAATCTGATGCCCAATAGGCTGCTGCGCGCCGTTGGCAACGGCCAAGTCGGCGACGTTAATGATCAATTTTTTCATAACATATCCGCGGCCTTCGTTGGACGGGATAACACCGTCGGAAATCCCGATAGTCACCGCGCGCAAATGGTCGGCGATAATACGGGTCTCCACCACACCGATCGTAGGAAGCAGTTCCTTGATGCGTTTGATGATTCCTTCGAACAGATCGGTTTCATAATTGCTTTTTTTACCCTGCATGACCGCGGCCAGACGTTCAAGTCCCATACCGGTGTCGATGTTCTTCGCCGGTAAAGGATCGAGAATACCGCCGTCCTTGCGGTTAAACTGCGTGAATACCAGGTTCCACACTTCCGTAAAACGTCCGCAGCTGCAGTCGGGATCACATTTCGTATTCGTACATTTCGGATTGACGCCGTAATCAAAAAATATTTCGGAGCACGGACCGCACGGGCCGTTGGGGCCGGCTTCCTTGGCGTTCGACGGCCAGAAATTGCTCTTATCTCCGAGCTTGACCAAACGTTCTTTCGGAAGTTTGATGTCATTGAGCCAGATGCCTTCAGCTTCGGAGTCGTCTTTATAAACCGAAACCCACAATCTGTCTTTGGGGATCTTCATGACTTCCGTAAAAAATTCCCACGCCCATGCAATCGCATCTTTTTTAAAATAATCGCCGAACGAAAAATTTCCGAGCATTTCAAAGAACGTCTGGTGGCAGTCAGTCTTGCCGACGACATCGAGATCGTCTGTGCGAAGACATTTCTGGCAGGATGCCGCGCGGGTGTAACCGTCGATACGGCCCAAAAACTGCGGTTTAAACTGCTGCATACCGGCGGTCGTAAAAAGCACCGTCGGGTCGTCTTTGGGAACGAGCGAATCGCTCGGCACCACCGTATGCCCTTTGGAACGGAAAAACTCGAGGAATTTTTTTCTGATGTCGTTGGTTGTCATATTTTCTTAATGGCTTTCGTGATTATATCCAAGCTGTATCCGCGCCTGGCCAAAAAATCGAACACTTTTCGTTTACGTTTGACCGGATCGTCCTTACGGTATCTCGCCGCCCGCCGGCTGGCCAGATCCAGCACGGTCTCTTCCTGATTGACTTCACTAAAAGCAAGCTCCAGCTCTTCGGCGATGATCTCTTTATCCACACCCTTCTGCTGGAGTTCCATCCGGATGCGCGCCGGACCTAACGGCCGGCTCTGGCGGTAACGGATCCAGTTGCGCGCGAATGTCTGGTCATCCAAAAATTTCTTGGTGAGCAAAAAATCGATCGCCCCATTAATCGCTTCGGGAGACAACTTTTTAAGCGCAAGCTTTTGCCGCAATTCAAAAACACTGCGTTCCCGGATCTTCAGGAACCGAAACGCAGTGGTTTTGGCTTTCGATAACTCACGAAGTTCGTCGCTGATCATGAGGATTCAAAAGGCTTACAACGGAGTGAATACATAACACTCTGCGGCAACCCGGAAATTATGATTTTACAGGCTGTAAATTCTGCCCCTTTATTTTCGCGATGATTTCTTTTTCGATCTTGGCAAGCACCTTGGGATTATCCTGCAGGTATTTGCGGGCGCTTTCGCGTCCCTGACCGATCTTTTCATTCTCATACGAAATCCACGCGCCTGACTTGGCCAGAATTTCGTTGGCCACGCCGAGGTCAATAATATCGCTCACCTTCGAGATACCTTCATTGAAGTAAATCTCGAACTCAGCTTCGCGGAAAGGAGCCGCCACTTTATTTTTGACAATTTTAGCCTTCACGCGGTTGGCGATGATGTTCTCGCCGGACTTCACGGAATCGATCTTTCTCAAATCGATACGGACGGAGGCATAAAACTTAAGCGCGCGTCCGCCGGTCGTCGTTTCGGGATTACCGAACATGACGCCGATCTTCATGCGTACCTGGTTAATAAAAATGACGCAGGTGTTGGCTTTGTTGATCGCGGCGGTGAGTTTACGAAGCGCCTGAGACATCAATCGCGCCTGCAGACCCATGTGAGCATCGCCCATTTCGCCTTCGATTTCAGCGCGCGGAGTCAAAGCGGCGACAGAGTCGATGACAATGAGATCCACAGCGTTGGAACGGACGAGTGTCTCGGCGATTTCAAGCGCCTGTTCGCCGGTGTCCGGCTGGGAGACCAGAAGATCGTCGAGCTTCACCCCGACGGTCTTGGCATAGTTGGAATCAAAAGCATGTTCGGCGTCGATGAAAGCCGCGACACCGCCCATGAGCTGAATTTGTTTGATGATACTTAAGGTGAGAGTTGTTTTGCCGGAGGATTCCGGACCATAAATCTCTACGACACGTCCCTTGGGAACGCCCCAAACACCCAAGGCGCAATCTAAGGACAATGATCCTGTAGGGATTACATCAATATCTACTTTCGCGTTTCCGTCCAGCCGCATGACTGAACCTTTACCGAATTGTTTCTCAATTTGTGCAAGCGCCAAATCTAATGCCTTGCGACGATTTTCAACTTCCGCTGGTGTTTTCTTCTGATCAGACATAATGCCTCCATTTTGGAAAAATTTGAACGTTGGATTATACCTTCGGGGGAATCTATTGTCAATGAATTCCACGGGGGGAATGGAATGGAAGTGGTTGATAAAATTAAGGTTATAAATGTTTATTAACTACTTGTGTATTTTCTTGAACCAAACGACACTCTTCGATTTTTTGGCCTTTTGCTCCGAATACTGCAAAGCCGGAAACATCCTGCCCAAAGAAGCGAACAGGCCGTGTTCGTTGATCCAATTTGCGTACTCCACATATTCCGGATAATTCGATAAATGGTTCTCCTCTGTTTTAGCCCTTATATAATAAATTAAAGTGATAACAATCATACTTAAAGTATGAATCACCGCCACCTTCGCTCCCTGCGTCGAAAGAAAAGGCAGCGAAACCAGCCACCAGCTCGCCACTTTGGACACGTAAGCCGGATGCTTCGTAAAACGGTACGGTCCTGATGTGATGAGCCCGCGGTACGTCAAGTTCGACATGCGATAGCCGATCGCAACCGTTGCCAGCGCATAGATCAGAGATAAAACAATGATCACAAATCCGCAAGCGTAAAACAGCGCCGGGTGCGCGGCTAGCCACACATCCCAGGTTTGTTCGTTTTGCGGCGGCAACAATCCGATCCCGAAAATCGCATAAAACGGACTGTAACAGGCCAGGCACGACACCCATCCCAACAGCGTCGGCTCCGTCGACTGGATGTGAGTATCCAGAATGCGCAGCGCCAGAACATACCCCATCACCCCGAACAAAATATCGACGGCATAGAAAATATCAAGCAGATGATCATACAAAGGCAAGAACGACTTGCCGTCCCAGTTCCAGCCGTGAAGAGCATCCGTATAGTTGACCAGCAATCCAAACATAAAGGGCGTAAAAAAAGCCTTGATAAACCATGAACGCCCATATTCGGCCAAGACAATACGGTTCACTTCTTTAAAACGTCCGGTCAGAAGACAACCGACCTGCCAGTATTCATCATACGGATCCTTCTGCCGGCGATCAACAAACCAGAAATACACAGCACTGCCGATCAAAATCCATGGCGCGCACCGTTCAATCACAGACAAAAATAATCCGTAAAAGTCAGCCGCGTTCTGCGAGACATAATACACCGGATTAAATTTATAAATGAACAGAATAAACAGAAATGTCGAATAAAGCCCGATGAGCTTGACCACAATGCGTTTCAGATCAGGCTGCCCAGGATTTCCCTTAATTCCTGCCGACGGACGCTGTTGGACGCGCAGAAATAACACATCGTAAATCCACAATGGAATGACGGATATTACAAGACCGGCCAATACCAGAGAAACAGTCTCCAAACGGGGAAAAAGATCCTTAAGCCAGGCAACGGCAAAAAAGAACAAAGCACAAGACGTCAGATTCAGACAAAAATTTGAAGACGTCTCAGGTATATTGGGGGAATTTTTTACCATTATCCTACCGGCAGACTGCGGGATATCTGCCTGTTACGAATTATTGAACGCCGGAAAATGCGGTGGTACCTACACGCGCGATCGCGCCGGTCGCGGACCGCCTCAATGAGATCGTATCGGATGTATTGCCATTATCCAACGAATTACGAGTAGCCACAATTTCAAATGAATTTGCCGCAACGCTAATCGCGTAACCGAAATGCGCAGCCGCATTGGTTGTTCCGCCATAGGACGGGTCGGTCACTCCGATAGTCGCGAAAGAGGAACAATTCGTAAAATTATTGTTATAAGCCATCGCACAGGCTTCTATGAAACGTTTTGTAGTGCCTAAGGATTCCAGAGCTTCAGCCGCTCTTGCACCTTCAATCCTTTGAAATAATCGCGGCAAGGCAACCCCTGCCAAGACACCGACAATGATGATGACCACCAAAAGTTCCAGAAGCGTAAAACCAGAAGACTTGTACGATGTTTTCACTTGATCCTTTCCTCACTTCAGTCAGTTTAGTATTATTTTACCAGTCCGGCGGCGTTTGTCTTGTTCCGCATGGATTATTTTTACGACCAGCTTAAAACTTTTATGACATCAACCGGGCAAAACCGACCGCGGTAATTGCAGCCGTATCTACTTTTAATATAGTCTCTCCGAGTGTCGCCGGCACAAAACCGGCACTCAACGCGGCATCCAGTTCCTGCCGGGTGAAATCTCCCTCGGGCCCGACCAAAAACACAACGTGATTAAACTCCCCGGCTTCCTGAATCAATTCCTTTAAAGATTTCCGCTCGCCTTCAAGTGCCAGAATGACGCGAAGAACCTTGCTGTCGAATGATCCTATGACATCTTTAAACGAACGCTGCGGATGGACCACCGGCACTGTCGCGCGCGCCGACTGTTTGGCGGCATTGACCGCGACCGCCTGATAACGGGTGCTTTTGCGTTCCATACGTTCCTTTTCCAAAATAACTTCCGTCCTGGCCGTACGCATCGGGATAATCTCATCGACCCCGAGCTCCGTGCATTTTTCAATGATCGATTCGAATTTGGCTTTCTTGGGAACGGCGCAGGCCAGCGTCACGAACGCGGACGTTTTCTTCTCGGCCCGGCGTTCTAGAACATTCACCTCCACCTGCATGGCGGAAATCGATTCAATAACCCCGCGGATTTCTTCACCGCGGCCGTTAAAAATTTCCAGTTCATCGCCCGCGCGCATCCTTAAAACGTGCGTGAGATGATGAATTTCACCGGGACTAACAATCTTGATTTTCGGGGGGGAAAAATCTGCGTTGGAACAATAGAAACGATGCATAGTTAGTGGTGGATCGGGCGGGGATCGAACCCGCGGCCTCGTCATTGCGAACGACGCGCTCTCCCAAACTGAGCTACCGACCCGAATTTATGGACGATATATTATCAAAAGGTTTCACCATTGACAAGGCCAATTAAGTACACCACGGCAATGTCGGACAAGGATTGCCCGGATTCATCGCGCTGTCACAGCATACCTGCTGAGGGAACAAACTGCTTTGCGATTGCACTTGATTCGCATGGATCTGCCACGCCAAAGTCCCGCCGGGCGAATAGGTCCCATAGCATTGATACGCTTGATTTGAAGGAGCATTGCATTGATATGTGTACTTGGGGTCGTCGGAAACATTTAACTTGAGCGCCGCATTGATACCGGCCACGCCAATGTTTCCTATCGGCACCGAACCTGTCGCCGCCGGCCAATAATTTCCGTTCTGGGCCTTGTAAATTTCCTGCGCCGCGACAATCGATCTCATATTTGTGATCATTTGTCTTTCTTCGGCCTTATTGTTGGCCTTCGTGTAATTCGGAATGGCGAAGGCCGCAATAATGCCGACAACCATCACAGCCACCATCAATTCCATAAGTGTAACGGCTTTTTTATTCATCATTGCTTCTCTCCGTTGTTTGAAATCGGTTTATCTGCGGCATTGGTATTTAAGCCTGCCTGCAATTCCCGGGCCCGTGCGATTAAACGCACAACCTGCCTGTCCGAAGGATCAAGCGCGAGCGCCTTCTGCCATAACCCGATAGCGCGGTCCAAATGATTCAAATTCGCCAAAAGAATGCCGGACTGAACATATACCGGTTTATACCGCGGATTGCTCTGAATGGCCTGCATGTACAGATCCAGCGCCTCGACCAGCATTTTCTTCTCGACCGCCATATTCGCGATCTCGGTCAAAATGACCGCGTCCGGACGGCGCCTGCGTAAATCAGCGACCATCTTTTCCGCCGGTTCAAGCTGTCCTGCATCGACCAGAGCGCTCCACAACAACGCGAAACTTCTCAGTTCATACGGCACAATCTTTAAATTCTCCGAATACAATTGAACCGCAGTCTTCGGATCCCCCCTGGACAAAGCGATGCGGGCGAGATTAAGCCTGGGTTCAATGAGAAATCTGTTTAAACTCAATGCCCGCTGGTTGGCCGCGACAGCCTCGTCCGTGCGGCCTAAGTATTCATACGTCAGCCCAAGATTATTATAAACTTCCGCTGAGGACGGATTAAACGTCAGTGCTTTTTGATAGTTCAATACGGCATTCTCATACTGTTGTTCATCATTATCCATAATGCCGAGATTATTATAAATCTGCCAATCGCTGAAAATCCCTTCCCTCGCACCGAGAAGATATTGCCGCGCCTGCGGATATTCCCGGTCGCGCATAAAAGCATACGCTAAAAAGAAATTCGCCGTTTTAAAATCCGGCACCTGCTCAAGCCAATATTGGCTGTATATTTTTTCATCCGCCCAGAGATCATTATAAATGTGCGATATCCGGATGAGCACCGTGAACAATCCGACGCACAAGGCAAGCCCGATCCATAGTCTCCATTGAATTAAACGCACAAGAATAAGCGCGAAAAAGAGGAAAATGCCGATTGAAGAAATAAACATCCAGTGAGGTTCCATCACAAGGCCTGTCGTAGGTCTAAACAGACATGCGGCCAAAACAGGCAGGAAACCGGCAATGAACCAGACCAGAGCCAGCGATTGAGCCGAGCGTCCGGATTTTCTTAAGAACCATATACAGAGAACCGCGAGCAGAATTCCAGCTCCAAGCCACACCCACCTGTCGTGATCGACGATGGGCGTCGACCACATCAGCACAATGCCGTCCGGCAAAACCAGCTGGGATAAATACCAGTAAATGAGTTTCACAAAAGAGGCGGCATATTGGTCAACCGACATGTGAAAGTCGGCATACTTAGACAGGACACCGCTCGCCAGGCTGGCATACTTCATACGGAACAACATATAACCTGCCAGGAGAGCAAAGAATGGAACCGCCTTTTTCACGCCGGTCAGAATTGATCCCGGATTCAAATACCACGCGACCGCCAGCATCAGCACAGGGATCACGATTGAAGTTTCATGAACGCCGAGAGCAAAAAGAAGAAACACAAGCCCAAGCACCAAGGAAAATCCGGCTTGGGTCCCGCGGCAGTAGCGGACAAAAAAGATCATACTCATCATCGCAAAAACGAGCTGATAGGCATAGGCGGATGCGACGATATAATTGACGGCAAGACCGTTAACCGGATGAACGGCAAATAACAAGGACGTAATCAGCGCAAGACGGGAATCACTGAACAGAAGCCGAATCAAATAATACAGCAACAGACAGCCGGCATAGAACACAAACATATTCACAATGTGATACAACTCAATCTGTTTACCGAGAACTTGATGCACAAGCGCAAGCGCCGTATTTGTAACCGGACGATAACCGCTTTCCTCGACGGCTTTCGTGATCGCAAGCGACTTGTTGGATTCGGGAATCAGATTATAAGCCAGATATTCCGGATTGCTGATCCGCGGATCGTTGAAGAAATCATGATCATCCATTTTAAGGGATGAATGAAGAGCGTTTGAGAATGTAACGGCAAGCACCAGCGCCAATAAAGCCGCATGAGCCCATACTGTGTTCTTTAAAATCATGAACTAACCGATCACTTTAAAAAATGCATAGTCCGCTTTAAGCTCCCCCGCATCCGGCGGGAGCAAGCCTGACTTTCTGTTTGACTTTGGGATTCGTCATAAATTCCTGCGCGATCACATCCGAATATTCGGCGGAAGAAGGCGCGGCCACCCCGGCATTGGGTACCGGCCGGGTTGGGTCGAAACGGCTTTTAATTGTAAACTCGACGTACATGTCCGGATTTGTCGATACCACCAACGGCGTATCGGGGGCATTGAACGTGTCGATAGTGACCATACCGATGATAGGGTCGATCGACCCGCACGCTCCTTTCCCATCTGGGACCGTACGCGTGCATTTGTGAATGTTATTCGTGCGGCGCGTATAACAGGTCCAGTCGTCATCGGTAAATACCGATGGCGTTCCGTAGTCACGGTAAACGCAAATAAAATTCGTGTCGTTAGCGGTAAGATTATCCATTTGAACGCAGCGCGTCGCGGGATCGCCGAACGCCTGCCTTACCACGGATGAAATTTCTTCAGTTACCGCCGCGGTTCTCATAGTCGCCAATGATGTACGGGTCTGCTGCTGATCGTTCGAACGCAACGCGTAGTCGACCGATACCATACCGATCATGATGATGCCGATGACCATCGTTGTCAGCAGCAGTTCAGCCAGAGTGAGGCCTTTTCGGGAATTGCATTTCACCATATGTTACCAGGAAACGTTTAGATCGACTTTTCGTGCACTGCCGGATGAGGTTACCAGATAATCCATGGTATATGCTCCATATACAACGTTCGCATGCATACCCAAAGACAAATCTCCAGTATCATAGGTGGTGGCATCCACCTTGCTGCGCAGACTTTCCATAAATTGCTTGGCAGCCATCGCCGCCTGAACTTTTTTGTCGGACTCAACGGTAGGGGTCTTCTGGGAAGACATTGTGGCCAGAACTCCGATAACGCTTATGCTTAAAATCACGGCGGCGATAAGTGCCTCGACCATTGAGAAACCTTCTTGTTTCTTAAATTTCATCATAGCTTATGGGCATGCCGAGACCGGCGAACAGGACGGATTGACTCCGGTGCTGATCGGAGATTCCGTTACAGCGACAACATAGGCTGTTCCGGTCGCCCGGGTGGCCGAACAGGAATAACCGAAGGTGCCCGGAACCGGGTTTGTGATTGTACAATCGTACTGCATGCCGTTAGGTAAAATATTAAGACCCAAATTCAAATTGATGTCGGCAAGTTTTTCCTCAGGAGTGGATCCAGCCGCCGGGCCCCAATAAGCCCCGCTGTTGCGCGCGGAATACTGGCTTTGAGCGGAATGAATCAGTATCATTTGATTTTCAGCGTCTTTACGATGAGTGCGCTCAACCGACCTTCCGTATTGCGGCAGAGACAGACCTGCAATCACACCGATGATGCAAAGGACAACCATCATTTCAAATAGGGTGAATCCTTTCGGCCTCATGGACACACTCCCGTTCCGCCCGGGGCATATCCGCCGCAGATTTTGGCTGCTCCGCTGCAGGAAACCACACCCGTTGAATTGATGCACAGAGTGAAACTGCCGTCGGAACGCGCTAAAGTCGCAATCCTCGCAGGATCGTTATAGAGAGTTGGCGGTACAGTGAAGTTTGAAGCGTTTGGGATTTCAATGTCGAGATCCGACATGGCCGTGGCATATTCCCCGTTCTCAAGACGATAAGCCTCCTGAGAACCAAGCACTGCTGCCAACAATTGGGCACCTTCGGACGCACGTATACGTTCAATGTGAGTTGCATATGATGGCAGGGCAACTGCGGCAATAACACCCATGATGATCACAACGACCATCAGTTCCACCAGAGTAAAACCATCGGGGAATTTCTTTATACCTCTGCGCATAAACCTCCCCAGATAAGAAAGCAACATCCCAAAAGATTTCTCTCCCGGGATGTTGCTCTGAGAAAAAACAGGCAAATTACTGGATACCAGAGAACGCCGTAGTACCAGCACGTGTGATCGCACCGGTACCGCCACGGGATAACGACACGGTATCGGTGGCAACACCGTTATCAGTCGTATTACGTGTTGCGGTAATGTTAAAGGTACCGGCAGCTACTGTGATCGCATAAGCAAAGTGGGCAGCTGCATTTGTTGAGGCGTCATACGACGGATCGGACATACCGATCGTGGCATACGTTCCGCAGTTTGTGAAAACATTGTTAAACTGCATGGCGCAGGCTTCGATGGCACGCTTCGTCGCACCGAGAGATTCCAACGCTTCCGTAGCTCTTGAACGCTCAACGTTTCTAAATAACTGAGGCATGGCCACACTCGCCAAAACACCAACGATGATGATGACCACCAAGATTTCCAACAGTGTAAAACCCGATTTGTTATTAACCGTTCTCATTCAACCATCTCCTTTTTATGATGCCGTTTTTTTTCTGAATAAACCCCACAAAAATTAAAAAATCCATTCGACCTGGTAGGGCAAAATGGATTGAAGTTTCACCATCGGCAACTGGCTATCCCCGTACGACTCTACCCTTATAATATAAAGGTTTAGGGACCCTGTAGTTTTGTGCCCTACTCTTACGAGTAGTTTACCCTGAGCAATGATTAACGCAAAACAATTCTAATATTTTTCTGTGAGAAGTATAACACACACACAAGCCAAAATGCCAGCCGGTTGGAACAATTTTATCCACCTATACTGAACATGGGAAGGAACATCGCTAGAACGATGGTTCCAATAACACCCCCCATGACCACAAGCATCAACGGTTCAATCAGGGTCCCGAACCTCTTCATAAAGGCTTCGACTTCTCTTTGGAAGAAAGCAGAGACGTGTTTGAGCATTTTACTTAATTCCCCCGTTTCTTCCCCTACTTTAATCATCTGGACCGCCATAGGAGGAAAGAAACCGCTCAGCTCCATGGGCTCTGCAAGCATTTTTCCCTCACGGACCGAGTCCCGAATATCCGAAATAATGAGACCGCATGTACGGTTTTCAACGAGTTTTTCGCTGATTTCGAGGGCATACAAAATAGGAACACCGCTATCGATCAATATCGACATCTGGGAAGCAAAACGCTCAACCACGATTTTTTTTGTGATCATTCCGAATGTCGGCAAAGCAAATATGAATTTCTCGAATTGCATCTGCCCGACCGCGGTCTTGATATACTGACCAAACATAAAACTCGCAGCAACGCATCCCGCAATCAGGAAAAGAATATTTTGTTTAATGAATTTGAAAACAGCCAAAAGAAGCTTTGTGAACGCCGGCAACTGCTTGCCCATGGATGTATAGATCGCCTCAAATTTTGGCCCGACGAAGAATGCAAAAAAGCCGATAGCGCCCAAACAGACCATCAACAGGATACAGGGATAGATAATCGCTGAGATGATGATGGATCTGAACGCCGCCTGCTGCTCCATAAAAATCGCCAGCTTTTCAAGAACCTGAGGCATGGTTCCGGAAGCCTCACCAACTTCAACAAGACTGACCCAGAACTGGCTGAAATGTTTGGGATGCTTCTCAAGACTGCTGCTTAGAGACCGCCCCTGCTCAACATCATTGCGGACCTGTGTTAGCACCTTATGCAGCGTTCGGCTTTCTATCTGAGACAAAATGACGTCCAGACTGCGCAGCAAAGTGATCCCCGCCTCAAGCATCGTGGCCAACTGCCGGGAAAAAACCAGAATATCATCCATAGTGATCCCGGTGTGCGTAAAGGAATCCTTTTTGACTTTCCTGGTCTTTTTGGTCTCGGGTTTGGGTGCCTCCGTCCGCATCGGCTGAAGAGAAATGACAAAGTAGCCTTGGCCCTGCAACTTATCGAGCAACGCCTGTTCCGTCGGCGCCTCTTCGATTTCCTGAAGAGTTTTGCCTTCCATATTTTTTGCTAAATATTGATATTGCGGCATTCAAAACCTTTATGCAGTTGTCACGCCTAAAATTTCTTCGAGACTGGTGATTCCCTCTTCAACCTTCTTGACCCCGGATTCAAATAGAGTGTCCATGCCGTTTTTACGTGCAGCATCTTTGACCTCTGAATACGTGGCCCCCTTTGAAACCAAATTACGTATCTCATCATTGATGGCCATGACCTCGGCAATGACGACACGCCCTTTATAACCGGTGTGGTTGCAATCATCGCAGCCTTTAGGACGATAAATCAGATCTACGCTTAGCTTGAGATCCCCCAGCTGCTCTCTATTTGGCTCATAAGGTTCCTTGCATTTCGAGCACAGTTTGCGTCCCAACCGCTGGGCAATGACAAGCACCAGAGACGGAGTGATCAGATAACTGGGCAATCCGATGTCAATCAAACGCGTGATTGCCGACGGAGCGTCGTTTGTGTGCAAAGTGCTTAATACAAAATGGCCCGTAAGCGCGGCGCGCACACAGATCTGCGCCGTCTCCAGATCGCGCACCTCACCGACCATGATGATGTCAGGATCCTGACGGAGAAATGCGCGCAGTGCCGTTGCAAACGTTAACCCGATGTCGTTACGCACACCTACCTGATTGATCCCTTCGATCTTGAATTCCACCGGGTCTTCGGCAGTCATAATATTTTTCGACGGATCCATGACTTCGTTGAGAGAAGAATACAAAGTTGTCGATTTACCGCTTCCAGTCGGACCGGTGACGAACATCAATCCGTACGGCGATTTAAGCGCCTTGCGGATCAAAGCCAATTGTTTGGAATCAAAACCCAGCGTCGAAATATCAAGCTTGGTGGCGCCTTTATCCAAAATACGCATGACCACCTTTTCCCCCCACACCGTCGGAATGGTCGATACGCGCAGATCAACGGTGCGGTCTTCCAGCTTTGCGGAAATAGCCCCGTCCTGCGGAAGACGTTTTTCGGCGATGTCCAGCTTGGCCAGAATTTTAATACGGGAAACGATCGCCATGTGCAAATGGCGCGCGGGCGGAGGTATCTGATAAAGAGAACCGTCGATACGGTAGCGCACCTCAAGCTTATCTTTAAACGGCTCGATGTGAATATCACTCGCTTTTTCATCAATGGCCTGACGGATGATCAGATCCACCAGCTTGATGACTGGGGCCTCTTCCGCTTTGGCGATCAATTTATCGAGACTAAGTTCGGCGTCAGTCGACACCTCCCTCATACCCGTCGGAATACCGCCTTCTTTGGTACGATCATATGTATTTTCGACCGCCCGGTCCAGCAACGAACCCATGCCATCCCCGCCTTTGCTGCCCGAGTAAAATTCCTGGATGGCCTTTATAATGTCCGACTTTGTGGCGATCACAAGATTGATTTCGCATCCGGTAATGACTTTAAGATTATCCAGCATGATCAGGTCAAGCGGATCAAAGACCGCGCATGTGAGCGACCCCATATTTTTCGCCAGAG
>JAGNTT010000171.1 GCA_017987425.1 Candidatus Omnitrophota bacterium | reverse complement strand
GTCAGCGCCAAAACCGCAAGCGGGACGATCATCCTCCAAAGGAATTGGAAGACATCACCGGCAATGCCTCCGACTTTTTTATGCAGAAGATAAAGCAGCATAAGAAAACTTGCGGTGCCGGACAAACTGCTGGCCAGCGCTATGCCTCCCACTTTCAAAGGATACATAAGGAAAACATTCAAAGCGATATTAAGCGCAAGCCCGACGGTGGCGATCTTGACCGGCGTGCGCGTATCCTGAAGCGCGTGAAAAGCCGAGACCGTAATCTTCATGGCCCCGAATGAAGCAAGCCCGATGCCGTAATATTTCAGCGCATCCGCGGTAATCGCCGTCGAATACGGATCGAACACTCCGCGTTCAAACACGACCCGCACAATAGGGACCGCGAGGACCATCGCCAGAACCCCCGACGGCAGAAGTAGAAATAAAATATTCTTAAGCGCGAAGATCACCGTGGACCGCAGGCCTTCCATATCTTTGCGGGCGGCATATCCGGAAAGAGTCGGCAGCGATGCCGATGCGAGCGCGACACCGAAAATTCCCAGCGGAAACTGGATGACACGGTTGGCATAATAAATCGCCGATATCCCGCCTGTTCCGACGATGAATGAGAGCGAGGCGCAAAATGTGTCCACAAAAACATTCGACTGATAAATGGCGCTTCCCCAAACGCGCGGCACCAGAAGCTTTCCCATTTTCAGGGCGCCATCATGATGAAGCGTCGCCGGAATTTCAAGACGGACGCCAAGCTTCCTTAAAGGGATCCATTGATAAACCAGCTGGGCGATGCCTCCCAGCAGAACGCCGCCGGCCAGAATATAAACGGCACTGTCCATATATTGCGCGGCGATGAGCGTGGTGGCAATCATCACAACGTTCAAGAAACATGAGCTGAACGCGGGCGCCAGGAAAGAACCGTAGGTGTACAACACCCCCATTGAATAGGCGGTCAGCCCGATAAAAATCAGATACGGAAACATGATCCGCGTCAGATTGATGGTCGTCTGTAATTTGACTTCATCGGCGCCAAAACCGGGGGCGATCGCCTTCACAACAAGAGGGGCAAATATAATCCCAAGAATCGTGAGCCCTCCCAGGATCAAAAGGGCCCAGGCCACCACCGCGCTTAAGAAAGCATTGGTCTGTTTGGGGTCCTTTTTCTCGACATATTCGGAAAGAGTGGGAACAAGCGCGGAATTGGTCGCCCCTTCTCCCACCAGATCCCTAAGCATGTTGGGGATGCGAAAAGCCACAAAAAAGGCGTCCGCCATCGCCGCTGTCCCCATCAGGCTGGCAAAGATCATGTCCCTCACAAAGCCCAAAACACGGGACAAAAAGGTCCCCATGGACAGAATGGAGGTAGACCTCAAAATCGACTTTTTTGAGGCGGCGGTGGGGGATTTATTAGTTGACATGCCGGAGGCTCTTTGCTATATTGATCGCCTATTCGGGGCTCCCAAAGGACCCCTCACATTTATTAAAAAGGAGAATCACTGTGCCACAACGACGTACCGCGATCAAGGAATTAAGAAAAAATCGCACCAGACACATGCAGAATTTGGACATCAAGACCGACTTGAAGAAAACTCTCAAGCAGTTTTCCCAAACAGCTGCTGCGAAAAAGGATAATGCGACCGACTTACTCAAGACTGTTTATAAAAAACTCGATAAAGCAGCCAAACGCAACGTCATCCACAAGAGAACCGCTGCCCGCCGTAAAGCGAAATTTGCCAAGATCCTCGCAGCCTCAAAGTAATCACATTCAAATTGTAAATTTATAGGGATATCTTAACGATATCCCTATTTTTTTGTCTTCACGGGAAATTATTTTAACAGCGTCAACTCTACAACCACTTTTTCAACCGCGTATTCCGGGGCCAGCCGGCTGCGTTTGATATTCAAATCCCCTTGCTCCAGGACCGACAACCCCTGCTGAAATCTCGCCGGGCTTAAACGGTCTCTTTCCTTCCCCCAAAACCATACCAGCCCGCCCATGATCTGCAGAGGATGTGTATTGTTCTCGATCAGCTCATGAAGCATCTTGACCGCGCCGGCGGCATCGCGGGATGAAATTGCCCGCGTCATATCAAACACATTGATCGCCTTCTGGGCGCCGAAATTGAGGACCTGCGTCAATGCCTGAAGTTTTGAGGAAAATGCGGTCTTGCCGTCGAGCTCATCGAAGTCCAGGACCAGAACGGTGGTGTTGGATTTCTCGGCGAGAAATTCGAGAACGATCTCGCGGTTATGTTCGTTCAACCGTTCGCTCTGACGGATGACGACCATGCGCTGGGCCGACATATGCGGCAGCGCGACCAGCGATTTTTTCAGTTCATCGGAATCGAGTTTATGTCCGGAGAGATTTTCGTAATCAAAAGGAAGCGCGGAAGGATCTTTAAAAAGCTTGGTTTTGAGCTCAGCCAGTTTTGCGTCTTTTTTCTGAAGGTCGCGACCGATGTATACATATGCCATAAATTAATTACCAATCCAATTGCCGTATGCGCTCTGCCAACTCGCTTGTAAAAATTGCCGCGCCTTTGTTATCTAAATGCGTAGTATCCACATAACGTTCGGGATCAGAGACCACATGATGCATATCCAGAATCCCGATCACGCCCGGATAAGAATTTTTTAAGGTTTCAAAGTAACTGACGTCGAACATAATATTATAATTCAGATGTTCCGCCAAATCTTTTCGATAACTATTTGTGACGAGAACGACTTTAATTCCGGATTTGGCGGCCCGGGCAAGAATCTTTCTAATGTACCGGTCATTATACGCCCGAATTGTCGTATCTTCAGCAGGTAAATTAAAATTGACCCGCAATGTCTGGCGGAAACCTAATAAATCCTCATTAAAGTACCCCCTGTTTTCCGCAAGACTTTGTTTTATCCGCATATATCGGGCACGGTCAAAATGTGTCATCAAATACGGCCAATGACCTCTCAGTAAATATTGTTTCCTGATCGAAGGAATCCGGGTAAGCGCATCATGCCATAACGTTTGCATCTTTAATGGAACGGATAACTCATTGAGTAGATTTGATGAGACGCCAGAAAATGGAAGGATCGTCTCCCTCAAAACATCAATATCCATGGTCAGGGGATGATAAAGCGATGTGGCATGAACGCCCAGAATAATAAGCCGCGGCGGCCGTTTGGCACGAGACAGAATATCTTCAAGGAGAACAAAACTCATCATGTAGCTGTGGGCCCTGGTGACCGCAAAGTTAAACGAACGGACATTCAGTATCGGGTCCAGAACGTTTGGATTGACTCCGCCAAAGAAAAAACAGTCTCCCAGAATGACGACGTCCAGATCGCCGGGGTTCAATGCCCTTTCATTCTTAATTTTCATTCCTCCGAGAAGGACAACGTCGGCACCAATTTCATCCGGAATCAAAGATACCATCGTCTCGAAGACGATCACCAGGACCGCAAAAACAGCCAGCCCCCGCAGGAAGTTCTTAAAACTGGAAGTAAACAAACTGTTCCCCTCCCTGGATCCCGTAAACCATCAGGCCATAATAAAGGAAGACATAAACGGCTCCCTGGAGCGCCGGATGACACCGAAGGATAAAACATGGATCGTTTTTTCGATACTCAAGAATCTCAAAAATAATCAACGGACAAACCAGGAAAGCCAAATCCACCAAATATTTTTCGGCAAATGGCGTCCATTGACACTTGGTCAAAATCGCATGGAATATCTCAGCCGCCTGATCCATATTTTGTGAACGGAACAATATCCATCCGAAACAGATGAATTGGAAGAATACAATCACCCGGATTATTGTTAAAAACCCGTGCGCGCGTGAATGTTCCTTGGCTGATTGGAAAATTCCGATCGATGTTAAATGCGGCCGGATGTTCTCTTCGTATAATCGCTGCAGCATCAACAGCAGCCCGTGATAAACGCCCCAAAAGACAAAATGCCAGGCGGCCCCGTGCCATAATCCGCCCAAAAACATCGTCAGAAAAAGATTGATGTAAGTCCTGACGTGACTTTTCCGATTACCTCCCAAAGAAATATAAACGTAATCGCGCAGCCATGTCGAAAGGCTGATATGCCATCGATGCCAGAACTCTTTCGGGCTC
>JAGNTT010000170.1 GCA_017987425.1 Candidatus Omnitrophota bacterium | reverse complement strand
CTCGTCTTCTGCGACGTCTTTGTGATGAGCAATGGGAAGATCAAACAGCTGATCAGTTATTTGATGGAAATCAAGCAGTAATTAGGGAGGCTGACTTATGAAAACAATCACACGAATGAGTAAAATTTCCAAAATCACGCCCTGCCTTTGGTTTGACAATAACGCTCTTGAGGCGGCGGAGTTTTATGTGTCGGTCTTCAAAAGTAAATCAAGGATCGAGCGTATCACGTATTACGGCGACGCGGGTTCTGTCGCCTCGGGAAGGCCTGCGGGTTCGGTGATGACCGTGACCTTTACGCTGGCCGGCCAGCAATTTCTGGCCATGAACGCCGGTCCGCATTTCAAATTCACGGAAGCCATCTCGCTCATCGTCAACTGCGATACGCAGAAGGAAATCGACGACGTCTGGAAAAAGCTCTGTTCCGGCGGGGGAAAGGAAGTCCAGTGCGGATGGCTCAAGGATAAATTCGGACTTTCCTGGCAGGTCGTACCCAAGGCGCACTGGAAAATGATGACAGACAAGGACCACAAAAAGTCCGACAGGGTCTTTGCGGCGTACATTGGAATGAAGAAAATCAATCTGGACGCGCTCAAACAGGCCTATGCCGGTATACAATAAGAGTACCGACAGGAATGTCGATGCCGGGTCAACGGCTGGTATATTAATGGATTTGAACATAAAGTAAGAACAAAGAAAGGTGACCGTGAAATATTCATCCATTATCTGTTTTTCCTTATTGGTCGTGTTTTTATCCGCTCCGGCTATAGCCGACGTGCAGTGGGCCCGTGAAGAACGCACCAAAATGTTCGGACGTCTTCTGGCCGAAGGACCGGATTATAAAATCTATTCACCGGATGCCGAATGGAACGCCAATGTTCCGACGTGTCCTGCTAAGTTCACCCAGCAGCCGGTACTGACTAACGACCAGCGCAATGCGACCTTTGAACGCAAGTGGGCCTACGAAAAAGAACACAAAACTCCGCTCTACAAGCAGCATCAAAAGTTCATGGAAGAAAACCAGGAGCAGATGCGGCAATTGCCCAGACTTCTTTATCAGAACAAAACGATCACAAGGGAAGAGTATCAGAAGATCTTCGATGAGCTCCGAAAGGAACAAACAGACAGTACGGAGTGGCTCAATAAGGAATACAAACGAATAGAGATCGAATCCGAACAGTTTGTCTCGGATTCAAACCCGGTTTTTAATATTTATATTGAGCATGACATCAAAAATCCCGACGCGACCATTATTCCGCTGAATAAAGGTGTTCCGACCGAAGATTTCATCGCGAAACTCAACCAAACATTAAAGCCATTTGCAAACCAATGTGGAAATCTGGAAAATGTATTCGTTCAGCATTTTTATAAAGATCACTTTGAATTGGATGTCGAGCGCCATTGGGCGTGGCCTGAGCGCGGGGTGATTGCGTATCCCTATCAGCTGCGCAATGGTAACCTTGAGGTGATCCCGCCGCGTCCGTCCCTGGATGAGAACGGAATTCCTTTTAGGTATGATCCCACTGAAAATCCCGCGTTAACGCTTAATGGTTTTAACACACACAAGAATGATGTATTGACGGTCAACGCTTTTTACCGTAAGGATCATTACAATCTTCAAACCCGCAAACCCGGGATCGTTTACAAATATGATGAGTTCTGGAGCAAGTTTTATAATTTTGATAACCCGCGACGCATTTTCGATGGGGATTTCAAGCTGTACAAAAATTCAGCAAAATTCAAAGTGTATTTTAATTCCTATGCCGATCTTTTTTCCGTCCAGTGCAAGGATCACGTGAAGGAATTTGTGAAGTATCTGATCCCATCTTCAGAGAAGATCAGCACGACCTATTACATGGACGGCCATCAGGAAAGCCAGTACCGGGACACTTATGAAGAGGAGTATATTGATAGGCGCTTTACGCCCCAATGGAATGAATACCGGACGGCGGTATTTTATTATTTCTTTGCGAAAACCTTGAGCGGAATAAAGAAGGATGAAAAGACCATCTTCGAAATGAATTCCAAGGAGATTGCCGAGAAAGTCAGTGATACTCTGGAAGAGAATGAGGCCTTTCAAATGGGGAAGTTCTTTAAAGAAAATACGTGTGATAGCGCGACCATGACCCAGTTGGGAGAAAATTTGGTGCGGGCGGCGAATGGGCTTCCGTCCTTGCAGGAAGAGGGAGTGCAGTTAGCCGGAGCAAACAATGAGAGCGATCCTCCTGGACAGGCGCCGGCCAAATATCTGCCGCCCCCTAAACCGGAGAAGATCATATCAAGGGAGATCACGCGGGAAGTTAAGGCAAAGGAAGAGGCTCCGCCCAAAGATACCGCAGGCTGGGAACGCTTTATGGACATTCAGACCAAGCGCGCCGAGTACATTGAATCCAAGCTGACCGGTGAGGGTGTGGCCAACACATTTAGCACGCGTCTGAAGGAAGATCCGTATCAGGAAAGGTTTGATGCCATCTTGAAGATGGCGGATGAACCGGCGGCATCCGGCGGGGAAGATGTGCAAGAAAGCAATGAGTCTGTGCAGGAACCTGCTGTCACGCAAGGCCGGCGAGGGAGAGCTCCTCAAAACAGCGGCACCCAAAGGACAAGTCCATACAATCGCAAGGCGGCTTCGGTCACTGCAAGAAGCGCCAATCCAAAGGCGGCGCTTATTCAGAAAATGAACGATGAATACTTGAAGTTGATCGAGGAGATCAAAGGGGATTTTGTTCCCAAGATCCAGACGACACGGGATACTCAGGAGCGACAGGCCCTGCAGGCAGAAGTCCGTCGGATCATGCAAAAGTATTCACAAAAGTTTCAGCGTGAGATCATGCTGATCCAGCAAACACGATAGGATGTTTTAATAAATGACAATGCCGGTGGGTTCAAATCCGCGTAAAGGTTCTCGTTCGGGCGGGCGGTCGTTATCCAAGTCCGAACGACTGGAACGTCTTAAGAAGTCCATGCTTAAGGCCGATCTGCATCTGAAAGACACGGCGCATCATCTGGTGTTCGGCGAAGGAAGTGCTGACGCGCGCGTCTTTTTTATCGGCGAGGCGCCGGGCAAGAATGAAGATCTGCAGGGCCGACCGTTCATCGGCAGCGCCGGGAAGATCCTCGATGAACTGCTCGCATCAATCAGTCTTAATAGAGAGGACGTGTACATCACGAGCATTCTCAAATACCGTCCGCCCAAGAACCGTAATCCCGGCTTGGAAGAAATTGAAAGCCACGTGCCGTATCTGATCGACCAGCTTTTGATCATCGAGCCCAAAATCATCGTCACGCTCGGAAATTTCTCCACCCGTTTTGTGCTTGGCCAATTCGACATCGCGAAAATGTCCGCCGTTCCCGGCATATCGACCCTGCACGGTAAGATCGAACAGATCACACACAAGCATCTGAGGTCTTCGGTCATTCCTCTGTATCATCCTGCTGCCATTCTGTACCAGCGTTCGCTGACGGAATCGCTCAAGCAAGGATTTCAAGTGATCCAAAAACATCTGGCTTCGCTGTAAGGGCATTCTCTTAACGGCCTTTTCTAACGGCTTTTCCCTAATAGCCATCCTCATGGATGCCGTAGACTTGGCTTTAATTTTGCGATATACTCTTGGAGTTTATCGGTGAAATTCCTTTAACTCATTTATTCCCGCGCTTACCGAATGACCAAGCACTTGTCGGATCTTAAAGCAAAAACACAATCCAAATATCTGGTCGCTCTTATTTTTCTTGCCGCGGCTTCGCTTTTGATCGCCGGTATCGTGATTTCCTACCAGGTCGGTATCTCCTTACTGCAGGCCCAGCAAAAAATGGTCGAACAGCTTTCCATCATCAACCGGATTTCTGATGTCATGTCCAACATCAAGGATGTTGAAACCGGTCAGCGCGGATATCTGCTCACCAGGGAAGAGCCGTATCTTGAACCCTACAAGGTTGCCATTGGAAAATTAAAGATAGAATTAAGTCTTCTGCAGGAGCTTGCCGCAAAAGGTAGGGTTTCACAGAATCAGGTTGACCGTATTACCGGCCTGATCCAGCAGAAACTCGACGAAACGAATTTGACGATTGATTTAAACAGAAAAAAAGGTCTGTCGTCCGCTCTGAAGATTGTCAAGAACGACCGCGGAATGGTTTTGATGGACCAGATCCGCGCCGAACTGGGAAG
>JAGNTT010000169.1 GCA_017987425.1 Candidatus Omnitrophota bacterium | reverse complement strand
CCCATGTCAGCTTCGGAGGAATATCGGAAGCCTCTTCTTTTTCCTCGGCCATATTTTTTGAGATCTGGACGATCACATACGCGACGACCAGCGCGAAGAAAGACCCGCCTCTGACGCCCTGAAGGAACAAACCGAAGGACATCACACTCAACAGCAGATACAGAAGCCGGTTGGCTTTATCTTCGCTTCTGAATATAAAAAACAGGACCAGACCGAAGAGCAAAACAGCCCACAATCCGGTTGTCCCGGTGAGGACTTTTAAAGGAGACGCCATCTCTTCCACCGCGCTTGAGGCGGAATAAAAGTTGATGAAAGACGGATCGAGAAAAACCTTAAATGGATAGAGAAGCGCTTTGAATCCGTAGGGACTGACGATAAAACTCAGCACATAAAAACCAAGCGCCGCGATCAGCATTCCGGATTTGACCGCCGCGTCGTCCGGACCAACGGCATTCTTGAACTTCCTCCAGATTAAAGAACAGATGTTCGCCAAAATAAATGTTCCGATGAGCGGGACCCCGTAAACAAAACTTCCCAGGTGCATGTTGCTCCAGAGAATCCCCCACAACGGGAGCGGGACCAAATGCTTCGCGTCCTTCGTTTCCTGAAATCGGAACAGATGAATAAGAAAAATCTGGATGAAGAAATAATTGAAAATATCCGGCCGCAAGTTCGAGCGGATATAAAGCGCGGGCAAAATCAGCAGCGACAGCACCATGATGAGGGAAAAGCCGGCCTTTCCCCTGGCATAGCGGAAGAAGAGATAAATGATTCCGGCGAAAAACAGCGAGCGGAAGACCTTGACCCCGGACAACCCGGAGACCTGGTCGATCATAGCGATCAGAGCGCTGCCCAGCCATTGCGTGAACGTCCACGGCGTCTGTTCGTTACCAAAGGGAAAAAGATCGTAACGCGGCACCTGGAAATTTTGAAGGATCCACTCCCCGGTCTTTAAATGCCACCAGATGTCTTCATTTTCGATGGGACGAAGAAACAGCAAGAATACAAAAGCACAAAAGAAAAAAACCGCGATGGAAGACGGGGAAAATAACCGGGATTTTTGATCAGAAATGTTCATGGATGATGACAAAAGCTGTTTTTTAATAACTCAAGTATAAATCAAAAACTCTCTTTGCTCACGGATTAATTCGGATTACGTCGCGCCTTCTTTTAAATATTCGTTGGGCAATTTAAGCAATAAAAATGCCATCCTTAAAGAATGGCTTTTTATATCGGCTGCATCAATTGGACGACTTCTTCCTGTCTGCCGACAGGCAGGCAACTGGCTTCAGTCAAAAGATTCAGCGGAACTTCATTAGTTCCAAGTAAATTTATAGATTCGGGTTACAGCGAGCGGCCCCGGAAGTTTTCCAAAAACAAAAGACCAGTCTTTCTCAAGACTGGTCTCATTATTATTTGTACCCTCTGATAAACTTGCCGGATTTTTATCCCCGATTTAGTGAACAAACAGCCATTTCTAAAATAATACGACATGGTGTAGCTTAGTTAATTGACCTGGGATCTTTCATTACCGTTCACGAAGATAGGAAATTCATCAGCGTTTAATATTATCTACCCAACTGAAACTGGCGCTGAAGGTCCAGCACTTCCTGCCTCGTGTATTGTTGTTTGGCTAACAAGCCCATATCGATGATGGCCGAAGCAGGAACAAATGGCTGCAGCACATAGGACTTCGCTGCTCCAATGAGAGTCCTGATGTCTTTTAAATCCTCATCGGAGCAGTGTGATTTAACTAACGTCGTTCGAAACTGATGAGGCAATCCGCTTTTGATGATAAGGTCAATGCTAAACCGGATTCGGGTCAAGTCTGTTTTCACACCGGTAGCACCTTCGTAACGGGTAAACGATGTTTTGATGTCCATGGCTATAAAATCAAGCAGGCCAAGATCAATGGCGGCCATTAAGACCTCTGGATGACTCCCGTTGGTGTCCAGCTTGACCATATAGTTCATAGACTTTACTCTGGCCAGGAAATCCAGCAATCCGTGATGGATCGTTGGTTCACCGCCTGTGACCACGACTCCCTGCAGTTTTCCCTGCCGTGACTGTAAGAATTCCAGGACCACCGATTCATCCACAGGCCGTCCGCATTGCGGGGGAAAAACCAATTGCGGATTATGGCAATACCCACAACGGAAATTGCAGCCCTGAATAAAAATAACCGCGGCCATTTTACCCGGATAATCGATCAAAGAAAATTTATGAAATCCGCCTATACGCATAGATACTTTTTGCGTTCCTTAAATTCTTCCTTCTTGCCTTTATTCCATTGTTGAACCGGACGTAAATACCCGACGACCCGCGAATAAACTTCACAAGCACTGTGGCATTGTTTACAGTTCGCATGTTCGCCGTGCAGATAACCGCAACCTGGACAAACACTGAATGTGGGTGTGATCGTAAAATACGGCAGGCGATACTGATGACAGATGGCACGGATCAGCCCTTTTAACGCCTGGTGATCTTCAATCCGCTCGCCGACAAAACCGTGTAAAACGGTCCCGCCGGTATAGAGTGCCTGCAAATCGTCCTGGTGGTCCAGAGCCTCGAAAATATCGTCGGTATAGCCTACAGGCAGATGGGTGGAATTCGAATAATAAGGCTCATGTCCCTGACGGTAATCTTCTTCATTGGCACACACGATAGCGGAAAACATGGACTTGTCCAGTTTTGCCAGACTGTAGGACGTGCCTTCGGCCGGCGTTGCTTCGAGATTATAAATGTTCCCGGTCTCCTGCTGAAATTCCAGCAATCGGCCGCGCATGTACTCAAGCACGCGCAGGGCAAACTCTTTCCCGTCCTTAGACGCGATGTTCTTTCCAAAAAGATTAATGCAAGCCTCGTTCATGCCTAACAGGCCTATGGTGGCAAAATGATTTTTCCAATATTGGTTAAAACGTTCTTTGATGTGACGTAAATAAAATTTTATATAGGGATAGAGCCCCTCATCCGTAAACTTTTCCAGGATTTTTCGTTTGATCTCGAGGCTTTCTTTAGCCAAATCCATTTTTTCGCCAAGCCTGATGAAAAAATCCTGCTCATTTTGCGCTAAGTATCCGATCCTGGGCAGATTGATGGTGACGACGCCGATCGAGCCGGTCAAAGGCGAGGCCCCGAACAATCCTCCGCCGCGGCTGCGCAGTTCACGATTATCCAGACGCAAACGGCAGCACATGCTGCGAGCGTCTTCGGGATTCATGTCGGAATTAATAAAATTTGAAAAATAGGGAATCCCGTATTTGGCGGTCATTTTCCACAACAATTCCAGATTCGGATTGTCCCAGTTAAAATCTTTCGTAAGGTTGTAGGTCGGGATGGGAAACGTAAAAACACGGCCCTTGGCATCTCCGGCGAGCATGACGTCCAGAAACGCCTTATTAAACAAATCCAGCTCCTCCTGAAATTCGCCGTACGTCTCTGTCTGCACCTGTCCGCCTATCACTACACCCTGGCCGGCCAAATACGACGGCACGGTCAAATCCATCGTGATATTGGTAAAAGGGGTCTGAAAACCGACACGGGTGGGAACATTGATGTTGAAAATAAACTCCTGCAGGGCCTGACGCACTTCGTCATAGGTCAGTTCGTCATAACGGATAAAAGGGGCCAGCAATGTATCAAAATTCGAAAAGGCCTGGGCACCGGCCGCCTCCCCTTGCAACGTATAAAAGAAATTCACGATCTGGCCTAAAGCACTGCGCAGATGTTTGGGCGGCTTACTTTCCATTTTCCCGGAAACGCCCTTAAAGCCGACCGTCAGGAGATCCTGCAAATCCCATCCGACACAATACACGCTCAAAAGTCCCAGGTCATGGACATGAACATCCCCATTTTGATGTGCCGCCTTAATAGCCGATGGATAAATTCTATTGAGCCAATACAGCTTACTGACTTCCGACGAAATATAATGATTCAGGCCCTGCAATGAATAAGCCATGTTGCTGTTTTCATTGACGCGCCAGTCATTTTGCTTGAGGTATTGATCAATCAGGTCCGTATTAAACTTGGAGGCGATCTCCCTGATTTCGGAATGCTTTTGCCGGTAGAGGATGTAGGCTTTGGTTGTCTTTCGGTAGACGGAAGACAGAAGGACATCTTCGACAATGTCCTGGATGCTCTCAACCGTTGGAACATCCTGGGAAGACATCTGCTGGGCAATATTGACAACCCG